>JBKHXU010000195.1:0-4015 GCA_046565865.1 Gammaproteobacteria bacterium
CCGGGGTGCAGGGGCGGAGCGCCCGCGAGTACAACT
The DNA here is from genome assembly GCA_046565865.1 of Gammaproteobacteria bacterium. Taxonomy (GTDB): domain Bacteria; phylum Pseudomonadota; class Gammaproteobacteria; order Acidiferrobacterales; family Sulfurifustaceae; genus JBKHXU01. The sequence goes on from JBKHXU010000195.1 coordinate 37, forward strand.
TATTACATCGACTGCGCGCCGCTAGGCGCTCGACCTTTCGCCCTCACCCTGGTCCCTCTTCCGGAGGGAGAGGGAACAAGAAACGAGATTGCTTCGTCGCGAAAGGAAAAGGCGCTCCTCGCAATGACGGGCATCCCTACGCCAAAACCGAAACCTCCACCCCGACCCGTAACCCCAACACCTCCGCCGCACTCCCCTTGTTCACCGCAATCTCAACCAACCCAATCGAATTCCCATACCAAAACGGCATTCCCGGCGCTACCGCCGAAAACACCTCCCCATACTGCAACTGCCGCCCCGCAACCGCGAGCGCGGCGCGGCGATCCACGTTCGCCGCGCGCAAGCCGGTAATGGCGTTGCCGTAGTGATCGATGTAAACGATCGCCGGCAGATCGTCCGGCCAGTCGCCGGGTGGCGGGGCCAGTGCTGTGACAGTCGACGGCACGGGCTCACCCTCGGCGATGCGCGCGGCGACGGGGGCGAACAGATCACGGCCGTGGAAGCTCACCGAGAGATTCGCCGGTCGCCAGTTGATGAGACGGCATTCGTGCTTCGCGGCACGGCGCGCGACGATCTCGAACAGACCGTTGTCCGGGCCGACGTACCAGCGGCCGTCGGCATGGAGCAGGATCGGGCGGCGTTCGCTGCCGACACCGGGATCGACAACGGCCAGGAACACGGTGCCTATGGGAAACTGCGCGGCGAGCGCGGGCAGCAGATAGGCGCCGGCGCGGATGTCGAAGCTCGGGACTTCGTGCAGTAAATCGACCACGCGCGCCGCGGGCGCCGCGTGCGCGAGCACGCCGTGCACCTGGCCGACGTAAGGATCGGCCGTGCCGAAATCGGTGAAGAGAACGACCAGTCGCACGCGCAACGCCTCCGTACCCCCAAACTCGGCGAACACTGAGTTGACGAACCCCCGGCAACTGTGGTTTTCTGCGACCGGCCGGCACACTCGCCCTATGGCCGAGCATACAATAATGAGTATAACCAACCTCCTCAGCGCGATCGGCATCGGTCCGTTTTCGGCGCGGACCGAACACCGGTTCGTATTCGAAAACGAGCGCTACCGCATCCGCAAACCGACCATCGTCGCCTACGGCATACCACGGTCCGGGTCCACGCTGATCTACCAGGTGCTGTGCCAACTGTTTCCGGATCGCAACGTCATCAAGGCGCACCACTATTTGTACGCCGAAAAGCTTACTCAGGTCGTCATGTGCCGCCGGGACTTGCGCGATGTGATGATCTCGCAGTGGCGGGTCGCACAAGACTTGGCGGGGAAACGCTTCGTCGAGAAGCAGGTCGGCGCAGAGGCGGTTGAACGCGGCCCGAAAGAGACCACGCTGCGCCCGATGACGGACGACGAGGTACGATTCGGCGCGCAGGAGATCGTGCGGCAAATCGAGGGGCCGTACCGGCGATATCTCGATGTCGACCCGGCCTCGGTGCTGAAGGTCGGCTATGAGGATTTCTTCGAAAACTTTCCGTACCTGTTCTCGAAGTTTGAAACGTTCTTCGGCGTCGGCATCGATCCGGACACGCGGGCGCGCGTCGAGCAGGCCTGTAACCTAAAAGCGAATCGGGCCCGCGCTAGCCAGTTAAAGGGGTTCACGGAATTCGATCCCAAAACGCAGATCCACGGCGGCCATATCCACTCGGGCGAGATCGGATTCTGGAAAGGCTTCTTGACGCCGGCCCAGGTCGCTATCGCCAACGATATCCTGAGGCCGGTGTTGGAAATGCTCGAATACGAGGTATAGGCGCAGCGCCGACTATTGCGCGGCGGCGAGCGAACCGCGCCCGAGGCGGGCATGCATATGATCCGCCACGCGCAACGCCTGCGCCATTACCGTCAGCGACGTGTTCACGGCGCCGGCCGACGGCAGAAACGAGCTATCCACGACGTAGAGGTTGTCGACGTCGTGCGTCCGGCACCACGTGTCCAATACCGATGACGCCGGGTCGGTACCGAAACGCAACGTCCCCACCGCATGCCACGGGATGCCGGCGCCGGGGTGGCGCGAGCAATACGCGGCGACGTAGCCGGCGCGCCATAAATGCTTCATCCAGCGCCAACGCAACTCGCGATACCCTTGCACGTTGTTCGGCCGGAAGTGCACCTGTACGACGCCGTCCGCGCCCAGCGCCACCCGGTTGGCGTAGTCCGGCCATATCTCGCTCATGAGGAAACACAACACGCTTCGGCGCGCGATGAACTCCGCCACTCGCGCCCAGCGCCGGTCTGCGTACAGCCAGATCGGCATGCGGCCGGCGGCTTGCAGCACGCCGAGCGGATGCTTCGCGTCCGGCGCGCCGAGGTAGTAGTCGTTGACCGCGAACGTCTTGTGATGCAGGTGGTGAATCGGGCGCAGCGTCGGGATCACCAGAAAATTGGCGTTGTGCCCGCTGAGATACCGCCCGACCAGACCGGAGGAATTGGCGAGGCCGTTGGGGTGCGCCTTGTTCGCCGAGCGCAGCAGCATCGCCGGGGAGCGCACCACGCCGCAGGCCAACACATAGAGCCCGGCCTCGACCGTCACCGGCCGGTCTTCGTGGCGCAGTTCGATGCCGACGACACGGTCGCCGGCGGTATTGGTGATCAACCGCTGGCATTGCGCGTGGGTCACAAGCGTCAGATTGCCCGTGTTCAGCGCCGGGCGGATGCAGGCCACTTCGGTGTCGAGCTTGCCGTCGGTGGGGCAGGCGTAGCCGTCGCACGTGCCGCATACGCGGCAGGTGCGCTCGTCGCCGGCATCGATCGCCTTCGGGATCGCGCTGACGTGCAGTCCCTGGCGCCGCAGCCGGTCGAGGAATCGCTCCAGTTGCGGATCGTGCGGTATCGGCGGGAACCGATAAGGTTTGGAGCGCGGCGGTTCCGTCGGGTCCCCCGCAGCATCGCCGTGAACCTTGTACAACGCCTCGGCCGTGTCGTAGTACGGCTCTAGATCGGTGTAGCGGATAGGCCACGCCGGTGAAACGCCGTCGGCGAAATGCAGCTCGCCGAAGTCCTGCTCCCGTAGCCGATACAGCGCGGCGCCATAAAGCTTGGTCGCGCCACCGACATAAGCATGGAACGGGAAGTTGTGGCGTCGGCCGCAAATCTCCATGGGTTCGGTGGACATGTATTTGCGTCCGAACGCGCCGCTTTCCGTGGCGTTGTCGGCCTCGCGCGGCAACTGTCCACCCTGCTCCAACAGCAATACCTTGTATCCACGACGCGCCAAGCCATAGGCCAACGTACCGCCGCCTGCGCCGCTGCCGACAATGGCCACATCATAGTGTCGCGCGAACGGATTCATGCCTTAGTACAAGCAGCGCTGCATCTTGCTTTCATTGCTGCGATCCCACTTGTTGTCTGCGCCGGTTCGCATCGTCGCTCGCCGGTCGAACCGATACGATGTATCCGTCGATCCCCAACCGCGCCAACTCGCCCCGGATATAATCGAAGTTGTCCCCCACCGACTCCCGCCCGAACAATAAGGAGACGACGAAATCGAAAACCGCGTGCGGGCTCAGCCATAGCATGCGCACGAGATAACCCAGCTTGCGAAACCTGCCGGGCCGCTCCCAGACGCCGCATTCCACCTGCAACCGCCGGTAGGGAAAAAGCAGCCGGCGCAAGCGGATGCGACGGTACAGCTCGGGGCGTCGCGTCCGGAGCGTCTGCACCGCCGCCCGCACCATATCGCACAACCGCTCGTGTCGCGCCGCCGACCGCAATGCGACGCCCGCCGTGGCCTGCTCTTCGTACACGCGCCACGCCGACAACGCCTCGGGCACATGAACCGTATCGTGCACTAACGACGCCCGCATGCCCCATTCGAAATCGCCTTCCGAGCCCCAGTCGGCACGGAACAGCCCCACCTCGTCCAGCACCGAGCGGCGGAACAGGAGCTGTGTGAGCGACGTATACACCGTGTAGACCGCGCTGTGCAAAATACCGTCGTGCGGCGCGCGCCGGATGTGAGGACAGTCC
>JBKHXU010000196.1:0-4939 GCA_046565865.1 Gammaproteobacteria bacterium
GGAGTCGGTAAGATCCTTCCAAGTACCGGCCACGCCCTTCACGTCCGCCTGGCCGCCCAGCTTTCCTTCCGTACCCACTTCGCGCGCTACGCGTGTTACTTCCGCGGCGAACGAAGATAGCTGGTCCACCATGGTATTGATGGTGTTCTTGAGCTCGAGGATTTCACCTTTAACGTCGACCGCGATTTTCTTCGAGAGGTCGCCGCCCGCCACCGCCTTGGTCACGTCAGCGATGTTACGCACCTGGGCCGTCAGGTTACCGGCCATCGAGTTCACCGAGTCGGTCAGATCATTCCAGGTACCGGCAACACCCTTCACGTCCGCCTGACCACCGAGGCGCCCTTCCGTACCCACTTCGCGCGCCACGCGTGTTACTTCCGCGGCGAACGAGCGGAGCTGGTCCACCATGGTATTGATGGTGTCCTTAAGCTCCAGGATCTCGCCCTTCACGTCCACGGTGATCTTCTTCGACAAGTCACCGGATGCCACGGCCGTTGTCACTTCCGCGATGTTACGCACCTGCGCCGTCAAGTTACCGGCCATCGAGTTCACCGAGTCGGTCAGGTCCTTCCAGGTGCCGGCGACACCCTTCACGTCGGCCTGACCGCCGAGCTTGCCTTCCGTACCCACTTCGCGCGCCACGCGCGTCACTTCCGCGGCGAACGAGCGGAGCTGGTCCACCATCGTATTAATGGTGTCCTTAAGGTCGAGAATTTCACCCTTCACGTCCACGGTGATCTTCTTCGACAAGTCACCGCTCGCCACCGCCTTGGTCACGTCGGCGATGTTACGTACCTGGCCGGTCAAGTTACTGGCCATGAAGTTCACGGAGTCGGTGAGGTCCTTCCAGGTACCGGCCACGCCCTTCACATCCGCTTGGCCACCAAGCTTGCCTTCCGTACCCACTTCGCGCGCCACGCGCGTGACTTCCGAGGCGAAGGACCGTAGCTGGTCCACCATCGTGTTAACCGTATTCTTTAGTTCCAAAAACTCGCCCTTTACGTCTACGGTGATCTTCTTCGACAAGTCACCGGACGCCACCGCCGTTGTGACTTCCGCAATGTTGCGTACCTGCGCCGTCAAGTTACCGGCCATCGAGTTCACTGAATCCGTTAAGTCCTTCCACGTACCCGACACACCCTTCACCTTCGCCTGACCGCCCAATTTTCCTTCCGTACCCACTTCGCGTGCGACGCGTGTCACTTCCGCGGCGAATGAACCGAGCTGCGTCACCATCTTGTTGACGGTGCGCGCGGTGCGTAGAAATTCGCCCTGCAGCGGCCGGTCGTCGATCTCGGTCGCCATGAGCTGCGACAGATCGCCCTTCGCCACCGCGCCGATCACGCGCGCGGTTTCACTGGTGGGGTGCACCAGGTCGTCGATCAAACCGTTAACCGATTCGATCGACTTGCGCCAGGAGCCGCTGACGTCGCCGAGCGAACCGCGCCGATTGAGTTGGCCTTCCTTGCCGACGATCTGATTGAGATTGCTGAGTTCGTCGTCCATGCGCTGATTGAGTTCGACGACGTCGTTGAACGCCTCCGCGACCTTGCCCGCGAGCCCGGGCCATTCGACCGGCAACCGCACCGACGTATCGCCGCGCTTGAGTGCGCGCAGCACCGTGAGCATTTCCGTCATTTGCTCGGTCATGCGTTGGTTAACTTCCGCCAGCTCGTTGAACGCCATCGCGGTCATGCCGGCCGTGCCCTGCCATTCGAGCGGCAACCGCACGCTGTGGTCACCCTTGTTCAGCGCCCGCAGCGCCGACAATACGACGGTCATTTCGTTGCCGGGATTATTTAGTACGGGCGCTTCACGTACTTGCATACGATCTCCTTCAGCCGCGGGGCGGCGGTTTCGGCGCTAAGGGACCCTAGAAGACTGTATTCCCTTCGTTTTTGAGGCACGCAGTCCCTGCCGGCGACCGGGCCATAGACATAGATAGCCGCAGACACTACACGCCCTATGAGGCGCCCACACTACAGGGAACGCCTGACTTACTGAGGGAAACTCCTTAGTAATGCTCGGTGAGCACTGAGGTACGGCTACCGGCCGTACGACGTTTCACGCGCGACGCGCAAGGTGCGCGGCCTCGGAAACGACGGCATGGAACATGGCCGCCGTCAGCCGCTTGGTTTGCGTGTTATAGCGACTGCAATGGTAGGAATCGATCAGCCAGCGATCGTTTGGCAGCGGGTGGCGCGCCCCATGCGCGAACGGATGCGCCGCAGGGCGCAGCGCCAGCGCCTTCAACACCGCGCCGTGCGCGATCGCGCCAAGGGCGAGCACAACCGCGCCCCGGACCAATGTGTCGAGCTCGGCGGCGAGGAAGTGGTTACAGGCCGCGATTTCGTTCGGCTGCGGCTTGTTCGCCGGCGGCAAACACTTCACGGCGTTGGTAATGCGGCAATTAATAAGCTTCAGACCGTCGCGCCGCGATACCGCGACCGGTTTAGTCGCCAACCCATATCGATGCAACGACGCGTATAAAAGGATGCCGGCGTAATCGCCGGTGAAGGGTCGACCGGTGCGGTTGGCGCCGTGCATGCCCGGCGCAAGACCGACGATCAAGAGCCGCGCGCGCCGGTCGCCAAAGGGTGCGACCGGGGCCGCATGGTAGTCCGGATAGTCGCGCCGCACCTGGTCGAGATGGCGCGCGAGCCGCGGACAGGTGCGGCAGGTGGCATCGAATGTAGTGACGGTCATTCCGAAACGAGCGGAGCGGGACTCTCCTGCTGATTGGCACCGAAGCCCACGTTAGGAGATTGCTTCGTTGCCTACGGCTCCTCGCAATGACGGACGTTACTTGTCATTGCGAGCGAAGCGAAGCAATCTCTCCGCTGTTTGCCGTAGAGCCATTGGCAGAAGATCCCTCGCTGCTCGGGATGATGGCTTCGTAGTCAGCTGACGCGCACGATGTTGGTGCCGTAGAAAATCTCGGCCATCTCGTGCTTCAAGCGTTGCGGCACCGCCTTTACCTCGGCGGCGTTCAGCTCGTTCTCGCGCACGCCGAAGAGATAGTTGTCGATCTTGAACTCTTTCAGCATGAGCTTGGTGTGAAAGATGTTTTCCTGGTACACGTTCACGTCGATCGCCTGGTAGCGGTTGAGCGTCGGCTTGTCCACGAAGTTCTGGATCGAGTTGATCTTGTGATCGATGTAGTGCTTGGTGCCCTTCACGTCGCGGGTGAAGCCGCGCACGCGGTAATCGATGATGACGATGTCCGACTCGAACGTGTGGATCAAATAGTTCAACGCCCGCAGCGGCGAGATCTTGCCGCAGGTGGATACGTCGATATCGGCGCGGAACGTGCTGATGCCGTTATCCGGATGCATCTCGGGATAGGTGTGCACCGTAATGTGGCTCTTGTCGAGATGCGCCACGACCGCATCCGGCTGCGCGCCACGCGCCTGGCGTGCCTGGGCGTTCGGTATCGGACCCGGGGCTTCGGGGTTGAGCGGCTCCTCGGTCAGCGGCATCTCGGAGATGAGCATGGTCACGCTCGCCCCTTCCGGATCGTAGTCCTGGTGCGCAATATTAAGGATATTGGCACCGATGATCGACGCGACTTCCTTGAGGATCGCGGTCAGACGCTCGGCGTTGTACGCCTCGTCGATGTACGCAATGTACTCTTTCTGCGCCTGTTCGCTGGGCGCATAGCACATGTCGTAGATGTTGAAACTGAGCGTTTTGGTGAGGTTGTTGAAGCTCTCGAGTTTGAGCTTCTTGAGCGGACGGATCGGATCCAATTTACTTCTACCCCCTTGCGCGCCAACGACGGCGGGCGCGCGTCGAGCATTATTATCGGCCATCCATCGAGCGAATCAATGCATTTTTTCAGACTGCGGGTCATCTCAAGCGCCGCGAGAAATCTCCTCCCCGTGGCGGTTGCGGCTAACGAAGGGAGATTTCTCGCTGCGCGCGAAATGACGGTTCAACCAACCAAACTCCCGACGATCCGCGCCGCCTCGCGATAGGCCGTATCCGCTGCGAGGTCGACGTGCCCGCCGCGGCCGTGCATGCGTACCAGTCGCAAGCGCGACGTCGGGTCCGGCTCCGGCCGCAGGCCGTCCAACACCGTCGCGGCACTCGCGGGGTCGTTGCAAACCAGCACCATGTCACATCCGGCCGCGAGCGCGGCGTGTGCCCGGTCGACCATGCCTCCAACCCCTTTCGCGCCCTCCATCGACAGGTCGTCGCTGAAAATAACGCCCTGAAATCCAAGGCGGCCACGCAAAATCTCGCGCAGCCATACACGCGAATAGCCCGCGGGTTGCTCGTCCACGCGTGGAAATACCACATGCGCCGGCATGATGCCGGCCAGGCCGTTGTCGATGAGGCGCGCGAACGGCACTAAATCCTCGAGCGCGATATCGGCGTAGTTGCGCTCGTCGATCGGCGCCGCCACGTGCGAATCCGGCGCGCAGCCACCGTGGCCGGGAAAATGCTTGCCGGTCGCGGCCATGCCGGCTTCGGCCATGCCGGCGATATACGAGATGGCGATATCCGCCACCGTATCCGGGCGGCTATGAAAGGCACGGTCGCCGATGACCTGGCTGATACCGCGATCGAGATCGAGCACCGGGGCGAAGCTGAAATCGACGCCGACCGCCAGCAATTCCGCGGCCATGAGCCAGCCGGCGGTATGCGCCAGGCGCTTCGCACGCTTGGGGTTTTCGTCGTAGATCTCGCCGAAGCGCCGCGCCGCCGGCAGCCGCGTAAACCCGTCGCGGAACCGCTGCACCCGCCCGCCCTCGTGGTCGACGCCGACCAACAGGCGCGGTTCGCGCACCGCGTGAATCGCGGCCACGAGCGCCGCGAGTTGCGCCGGCGATTCGTAGTTGCGCGAAAACAGAATCACACCGCCGGCATGCGGGTGCGCCAGGCGCTCGCGCTCCTCGGCGGTGAGCGACGTTCCCGCGACATCCAGCATGACGGG
>JBKHXU010000197.1:0-2887 GCA_046565865.1 Gammaproteobacteria bacterium
GGCGCGCAGTTCATCTTCTTCTACTACGCGATTCAGAGAATGAAGCGCGGGACGAAGGCGACCGACAAGGTGTGGGACGGCGCCGAGGGTCTGGAGTGGACGCTGCCGTCGCCGCCGCCGTATCACTCGTTCGCGCAGCCGCCACGGGTCGAATAGCGGTGTCGATGTCGCGGTAGGCGAGTTGGATCGGGCGTGCACGCAAGGAGGAGATAACCGGCCGCCCCCGAAATGGCGGTATTCTCACCGTTTCCCGCGCCCGGTCTCGTGCAGCAGCCGCATGAGGACGGTGTACATTTTGATCTCGGCCTCGACCCGGTCGTGGTCGCGCTTTGCGAGCGGTTGCTGCAATGCCGCCGCCGCGCGCTCGCGCGCCCGCGCCGCCGCCGCCGCGTCCATGCCGTCGGCGCGCACCGCGGTGTCGGCCAGCACCGTGACGTGATGTGGCTGGACCTCGACGAAGCCGCCGGAGACCCAGATCATCTCGATGGTCTCGGGAAAGTTGCGGATCACGCGCACCACGCCGGGCCGCAGGCGCGCGAGCAGCGGAGCGTGCCCCGGCAATATTCCCATCTCGCCCAGTTCGCCCGGCACGAATACCCGGCGCGCGGCGCCGCTGAACAGCTCCGCCTCCGTGCTTACGATCTCGACGTGAAGGTCTTGCGACATTGAGTGACGAAGCTCAGACGCGCGTCGCACATATCGTTGCTCTTCCGCGCTGCTCGGGACACGTCGCCAATCCGAACACCATAACCCCGATCGCGAAACATTGTGTTGATCAAGATCAACTACCGAACGCGTGATCGAATCGCGTCGGTATCGGCGACGCGGTTATTGTCGCTTCCGCTCCGGTATTTGATCTAGATCAAGGTCTCCGATGCGATTATGGAGGAAAAAGTGCGTGTGGCAATCCGTCCCGAAGTGGAACGCGATTTCCAAGATCGGGACAGGTACACGTCATCTCGGCCACTCGGGTCGAAGGAGGTCACAATGAGAACGCTGACTAGATGTACCGGGTCTCTGGACCGATCCGCGGCGGTGGCGGCCGTCGCGCTGTTGTTCGGCCTCGCCGCGACGGGCGCGACGGCGGGAACCATCGTCGGATCGGACCACGATTTCTCCACGCAGGGATGGAGCGGGGGTCAGATCTGCATCGCGTGCCACACGCCCCACAACGCCAACGTCACCGTGACCGACGCACCGCTGTGGAATCACGCGTTGACGACGAAGACATACGCGCTCTATACGTCGCCGACCCTGAACGCCACCACCGGCCAGCCGAGCGGGGCGTCCAAGTTGTGCTTGTCGTGCCACGACGGCACGGTCGCGATCGACAGCTTCGGCGACGCCACCGGCACCAACTTGATGGGCGGCAGCGCGGCGGTGGGCCGCGGACCGGCGGATCTGACCGACGATCATCCGATCTCCATCACCTACAACACGGCGTTGGCGACGGCGGACGGCGGTCTGTACGACCCGGCGACGCGTACGATCACGATCGGTTCCGGCACGCAGACGCGCACTGGGACGCTGTCGGCGATCATGCTCTACAGCGGGCAGGTGCAGTGCGCCTCGTGCCACGACGTGCACAACACCTTCACCGTCGGCGGCACCAACGGCGATCCGCTCCTGCGAGTGAGCAAGGCCGGTAGCGCGTTGTGCCTCGCCTGCCATAACAAGTAGGGCGCGATCGCGAGATCGACCGCGTCGCCCGCCGCTACGCGGGGCGACGTGGCAGGCAGCGAGTCGAGCAACGGGACAGCCACCCGCGAACGGGAGGTGAGAATGGAATTGCGCTGTGACTACCGCGCCGATATAAGAACGCGCGCCATCGTGGCGCTCGCGTTCATCGTTGTCGGACTCGGCGGTTGCGCCACCCGTCCCGCGGGCCCGGCTGCGGTCGGACCGGTTTTCTATCCGCCACTGCCCAATCCGCCGCGCATCCAATATCTCGCGACGTTCTCGTCGGAACGCGACCTCGCGCCGAACCCGGGCGGGTTCGCCCGCTTCGTCCTCGGTAAGGAGACCGCTAACACGCAGGGCGTGAACAAGCCCTACGGCGTGGCGCTGCACGACGGCAAGCTGTACGTGGTTGATACGCGCGCGCCGGGTTACGCGGTGTTCGATCTCGTGGCGCAGCGCTTTGTCACCGTGTCCGGCAGCGGCGGTGGCAAGATGAAAAAGCCGATCAACATCACGATCGATCGCGACGGCACCAAGTACGTCACCGACACCGGCCGCAATCAGGTGCTGGTGTACGACCGCGAGGACCGCTACGTGCGCGCGTATGGAACCGAAAGCCAGTTCAAGCCGGTCGACGTGGCGATTGCAGACGATCGCATCTATGTCACCGATATCGCGCACCATGCGGTCGCAGTGTTGGACAAGGCCAGCGGCCGCGAGCTGGCGCGCATCGGCAAGGTCGGGTCAAAGGACGGGGAACTGTATCACCCGACCAATCTCGCGCTCGCCGACGGGTACCTGTACGTCGCCGATACCGGCAACTACCGCGTGCAGAAATTTGCGCTCGATGGCGCGTTCGTGCGCAGCTATGGGAGCATCGGCACCGGCCTCGGCCAGTTCGCGCGCCCGAAGGGCATCGCGCTCGACCCCGACGGCCGCCTGTACGTCATCGACGCCGCGTTCGAGAACATCCAGGTGTTCGATCCCGACGGCACATTGCTGCTGTTCTTCGGCGAGCCGGGCGAGCGGCGCGAGAACATCAATCTGCCGGCCAAGGTGACGATCGATGCGGCGCACGTCACCCTGTTCCAGCGCTACGCCGATCCGAAGTTCAAGCTCCAATACGTGATCCTGGTGGCGAGCCAGTTTGGAACTAGCAAGGTCAACGTCTACGGCTTCGGGAAACTGGACGAGATGGACTACTCCG
>JBKHXU010000198.1:0-8428 GCA_046565865.1 Gammaproteobacteria bacterium
TGAGCGCGCCGGCAATGGCGTCGATGGCGCGCACGTCGTCACTAATGCGCGCATCGTCGGGACCCAAGCGCTGCAGGTTGTAATCGAGATGCGGCAGGTAAACGAGCGTCAGCGTCGGCCGCTGCCGGTCGAACACCTCGCGCGCGCAGGCGGCGATCCACTGCGAACTTTTGATGTCGGCCGTCGGGCCCCAGAAGTTGAACAGTGGAAACGCGCCGAGCTTCGTCTCCAGTTGCGCTTTCAATCCCGCCGGATGCGAATAGAGCGCCGGAATCTTGCGACCGTCGGCCGGGTAGATCGGCCGCGGCGTGACCGAATAGTCGACCGCGGCATACATGTTGAACCACCAGAAGAGTTGCGCGCAGGTGAAGTCCGGATTCGCGCGCCGCGCCGCGTCCCATACCTTCTCGCCGTGGACCAAGTGATTCGATTGGCGCCAGAAATGAATCTCGGCTTGCTCGCGAAAGTACCAGCCGTTGCCGACGATGCCGTGGCTCGACGGCGGCGTGCCCGTCAGCATCGACGCCTGCGCGCTGCAGGTCACTGCCGGGAAGCTGCCGTCGAGGTGCGCAAGAAATCCACCGCGCGCGAGGTCGTTGAGACACGGCGTATCGGCGCCGAGCAGCGACGGCGTGAGTCCGACGATATTAATGACGACGAGCGGCCTATATCGGTTCATGACATGGCAGTCGATCTTTGGTTGTCATCGAGCAGAGCGAGGAATCTCCTGCTCAATGCCCCGTGCCAACATTGGGAGATTCCTCGCTGCGCTCGGAATGACAGTTAGTCTCGCAACAGCGCTCGCCGCTGCATCTCGGTTTCCACCCACTTAAGTTCGGCGCCGATGCCGCGTAGCAGCGCCGCGTGATCGGCCGGTCGCATTGCCGGCGGCAATACCGACCACGTATACGTTTCGACCTCGAGGTGCGGCGTCAGCGCCGGCCGCGCCGCAAGCGCGTCGAACGTTTGCATCAACTCCGCGTGCGTGCCGCTCACACCCGCGTTCGCGTACGTGTCGGTGTGGAGTGGCACATGAAAGTGGACGCGCCACGGTCGATCCGGCGGCAACGCCGAGTCGGCAAGCGCCGCCGGCAGATCGGGCGTGCCGAGCAAGGCTTGACCGTCGGCCACGCGCACTTGGTGCAAATAGCGCGGCTCGGCGAAGTCGGCGAGCGCCGCGTGCGCGCCCGGGCGCGCTTCGAGCGCGCACGAAAGTTGAATTTTGCCGATGGCGATGTCGGCGTGGGCCAGGCGCGCGATGTCGGTTGCGATGTCGGCGTGCATCACCGCTTGATGACACACGTCGTAGCACACGCCGAGGTGGCGCTGCACACGCTCCGGCGAAACCCCGGCGCGGCGCGCGGCGCTGTGCAGCCAATCGAAGAACGCGATCGTCTGGTCGGCGCGCTCCAGTACTCCGCCCGGTTCCATCTCCAGGCAAATGCGAATCGGCTTGCCGGTCGCGGCCGCGAGCGCATCCAGCTGTTCGACGGCGGCGAGCAAAAGACCGGCGGCAACGTTTTCCTTCTCCTCCGACCACGCGGCACGCAGGCCGAGCGGCAGGGTCGAGAGCGTGCCCTCGGCCGCGTCATCCGGCAGACACGCCGCCAGTACCTCGGCGCAAGCGAGCGTGTAGCGCAAGCGGCGCGCATCTGACCAGTCGGGCAGAAACACCGATTCCTTCACCCGCTCGGCATGGAAGTCGCCGTAGGGAAACGCATTGAGCGTGATCAAACGTACGCCGGCCTCGCGCAAGCGCGCGCGAAATCGATCGCGTGCCCCGGCATCGCTGAGCGCCTCGACCGCGGCGTGCGACAACCACAAACCGGCGGCCATGCTCGACAATTCCCGTGCCGCGGCGACGGCGCGCAGCGAGTCGAGCACCGTCGCTTCGACGTGCGCCAGTTCCTCGCCCGCGTGGACGTTCGTGCAATAGCCGAGATCGCGGCGCCGCCACCGTGCTTTCGGTTTCACTCCTGCACCACGGGCGTTTGTCCGCGCAGCACCGAGTTGTCTTCGTATAGTTGGCGCTGATCGATCTTCGCGGCGCCAAAGTCGGTGAGCGCGATGCGTCCGCTTTGCGCATAGAACGCGATGGGATTGGCAAACAACACCTTTTCGATGTCACTCTCGCTGAAGCCCGCGGCGCGCATGGCGTCGGCCGTTTTCGGCACCTTGAGTGGATCGCTCACGCCCCAGTCGGCGGCGCTATTCACCACCATCTTCTCCGTGCCGTATTGCTTGAGCAGCGCCACCATGCGCTCCTCCGACATCTTGGTGTTGGGATAGATCGAATGCCCGCGCCAGCAGCCGGTGTCGAGCACGAGCGGCAGCGTGGTCTCGGTCAGATGATCGATGAGCACGCGTTGCTCGTCGATGCCGCTTTCCTTCACCAGCGCGATCGAGCGTTCGGTGCCGCGCTTCTTGTCGCGGTGCGGCGTGTGGATCAGCACCGGTAGATTTGATTGCTTGGCGAGCGCGAGCTGCTCGGCGAAGAAGCGTTCCTCGGCCGCGCTCTGTTCGTCGTAGCCGATCTCGCCGATCGCCACCACGCCGTCTTTTTGCAGGAACCGCGGCAGCGCGCGCATCACCTCCTCGGCGAGCGACACGTCGTTCGCCTCCTTGGGATTGAGGCCGATGGTGCAGTAGTGACGGATGCCGAACTGACTCGCACGAAACCGCTCCCAGCCGATGAGCGTGCTGAAGTAATCCAGAAACGTGCCGATATGCGTGCGCGGCTGCCCCTGCCAAAACGCCGGCTCGACCACCCCGACGATGCCGGCGGCGCGCATGCGTTCGTAGTCGTCGGTGGTGCGCGAGACCATGTGGATGTGGGGGTCGAAGTAACGCAAGGTTGGCTCCTTCATAAAGAGATCTCGTCATTGCGAGCGAGTGAGCCTTCAGCCGCGAGCGATAGCGTGGCGAGAAGCAATCTCCGTAACGAAAGATCAGGGCGTTGGGAGATTGCTTCGGCGCCGTTGGCGCCTCGCAATGACATGCAGTTGTTAGCCGACGGCATACCGCTGCGCCATCTCCCGCCCGCGCGCGCTCGCATGTGGCAGCAGCGCGAGCCAGATGTCATCCGGCACGCTGCGGCCAGCGGCCTCGCGCTCCTCGACATAATCTTCGCACATGCGCGACAGCTCGCGATTCGTGCGTTCGGCAAGACCCGCCATGCGCGCGAGTGGCTGTTCCAAAAACAGCGCCTTCAGCACCAGCTGGTTGAATTCGCGCACGCCGTAGTAGGCGCCGGGGTAGGGATTGTCGAGCGCGAGCGCGCGAAACAGGGCGACGCTGTTGCTGCGTCCGGCCTCGGCGGCGATGGGTTTGAGCCCGGCGTCGTCGCGCAGCAGCGCAAGCCCGCGCACGAGCGCGATCTGTTCGCCGTCGTCGCCGGCACGAAAATAATCGTGGAGCCACGTAGCGGCGCCGCGCGGGGTGCGCTCCAATGTTTCGAGTATTAAGGTGAGGCGCGCGGCATCGGCGAGCGTCAGCTGGTTAACGGCGACATCGCCGGCCGCGGTCGGAATGCGCAAGGTGTCGGTGAGCGAGGCAGCGCCGAGCGCGCGCCCGGCGCTGGCCGACAACCGCTGTAACTCGGCGGTCGCATCCGACGCCTGCGCCAGTCGCCGACGCGCCTCGACCAGCCACGCGTGCGCGGCCGGTGGCGCCTCGGCCAGCAGCGCCCGACCCAGGAGGTCGCGACGCAATTGCATCGATGAACTCCTGCCGCCGGCGCGCGTGTGTCCGGTACAAGTCGTCTCCGCCAAAGGCCGTCCTCGTGCGCGGTGGCTCGAAGAATACGCCTGCGCGCGCGATCTACGCAACGCGAAGGGGCGCTGCTTGGCTACCCTCCAAGCGCGCTGTCCTAAGGGTCTTTCGCGGGCATACTCAGCAGTGGTGGCGCGCGGAAATTCCGGGCAAGCTATGGCAGTTCAGCGGGGACGAGGCCTTGCGACTGACAACAAAATGACCTCGCATAACCACAAGGAGACGACCATGACTTCACTGAAGCGGTTGCTGTTATTGGTTGCAGCGTTCGCGGTCGGTTCGATTGCGTATGCGCAAAACTTTCCCACCAAGACCGTCACCATCGTCGTGCCGTTCTCCGCGGGCGGGCCTACCGACACCGTAGCCCGGCTATTGGCGCAGGCGATGACGAAGGACTTAAAGCAACAGGTCATCGTCGAAAACGTCGACGGCGCGGGCGGCACCGTAGGCGGCGGACGTGTCGCGCGCGCCGCACCCGACGGCTACACGGTGTTGTTGCACCACATCGGCCAGTCAACCGCGCCGACGCTGTATCGCAAGTTGCCGTACAGCCCCATCAAGGATTTCGAGCCGATCGGACTGGTCACCGACGTGCCGATGACGATCGTGGCGAAAAAGGATTTGCCGCCGAAGGACATCAAGGAGCTGCTCGAATACTTGAAGACCAACAAAGACAAGGTGACCTACGCTAACGCCGGTGTCGGCGCGGCGTCGCATTTGTGCGGCATGCTGTTGATGTCGGCGCTCAACGTCGAGTTCACGACCGTGCCGTACAAAGGCACGGGCCCGGCGATGCGCGACTTGCTCGGCGGCCAGGTGGATTTGCTGTGCGACCAAACCACGAACACCACGAGCCAGATCAAGGGTGGGAAGATCAAGGCCTACGCGGTAACGACCAAGACGCGCTTAGCGTCGCTGCCGAATCTGCCAACGCTGCACGAGTCGGGTCTGCCGAACTTTGAGGTCGTGGTGTGGCATGGGCTGTACGCGCCGAAGGGAACGCCCAAGCCGGTGGTCGACCGCCTGTCGAAGGCGTTGCAAGCCGCGCTCAAGGACGACAACGTGAAGCAACGCTTCGCCGAGCTCGGCACCGAACCGGTGGCGCAAGACCGCGCCACGCCCGACGCGCTGCGCAAACAGCTCAAGAGCGAGACCGACAAATGGGCGCCGGTGATTAAAAAGGCCGGGGTCTACGCCGATTAGTTGCCTACACGGGCATAGGAAACTTCTCGGTTGTCATTTCGAGCGCAGCGAGAAATCTCCCAACCCGGGGAGATTCCTCACCGCCTGCGGCGATTCGGAATGACAGTCATTTTTTTCAACGGAGCGGTCGTCCCGAGCAGCGAGGGACCCCCCGTTGGCTGCTACGGCAAACAGCGGTGAGATTGCTTCCCGCCACGCTAGCGCTCGTGGCTAAAGGCTCACTCGCTCGCAATGACACCGGGCGGTGACATTATCAATTACCACTGCTAAGGAAATTCCGCGTGCCCTCGATCCGTAACCCCAAAGACTTCTGGGCCGGAGTCCTATATATGGCGTTTGGCCTCGGCGCCATGTGGCTCGCGCGCGAGCACGGTATGGGCACGGCGCTCAAGATGGGGCCGGGATATTTCCCCACTGTGCTCGGCGCGTTGCTGGCGTTGATCGGGCTCGCGGCGCTGCTGCGCGCATTCTTCCGCGATGGCGAGGCGATCGGCGGCTTCGCGGTCAAGCCGATGTTGTACGTCGTCATCTCGACCGCGCTCTTCGGCCTGTTGGTGCGCGGTGCCGGCCTCGTGCCCGCGATCATCGTGCTCGTGCTGGTGAGCGCCTACGCGAGCGCGCGGTTTCGCACGGGTCCGGCGTTGTTGCTGGCGGTCGCGCTCGCGGCGTTTTGCGTGGCGGTGTTCGTGTACGGCCTGGGCGTGCCGCTCGCGCCGTTCGGCACCTGGTTCGGCGAGTGAGGCGCGCATGGACCTGATCGCCAATCTCGGCCTCGGTTTCGACACCGCGTTCACCTGGGGCAATCTCGCGTACTGTTTCGCCGGCGTGTTTCTCGGCACGCTCATCGGCGTGCTGCCCGGCCTCGGGCCGACGGCGACGATCGCGATGCTGCTACCGATCACGTTCGGGCTGCCGCCGGTGTCGGCGCTCATAATGCTCGCCGGCATTTACTACGGTTCGCAATACGGCGGTTCGACCACCGCGATACTCGTCAATCTCCCCGGCGAAGCGGCGTCGGTGGTGACCGCGCTCGACGGCTATCAGATGGCGCGCAACGGCCAGGCCGGCAAGGCGCTGGCGGCGTCGGCCATCGGTTCGTTCTTCGCCGGCACGGTGGCGACGGTGCTGCTCGCCGTATTCGCGCCGCCGCTCGCCGACTTCGCGCTCAAGTTCGGTCCGGCGGATTATTTTTCGTTGATGGTGATGGGGCTCGTGGCCTCGGTGGTGTTGGCGCAGGGCTCGCTACTGCACGCCCTCGGCATGGTCGTGCTCGGTCTGCTGCTCGGCCTCGTCGGCACCGACGTGAATTCCGGCGCACTGCGCTACACCTTCGGCCTGCCGCATCTCTACGACGGCATCAGCTTCGTGGTGCTGGCGATGGGCATGTTCGGTCTGGCCGAGATCGTACGCAACCTCGAACACGAGCAAACGCGCTCGACGCTGGTGAGCCACATCGCCGGCCTCATGCCGACGCTCGCCGATCTGAAACGCATCGTCGCGCCAATTTTGCGCGGCACCACTCTCGGCTCGCTGCTCGGCATCCTCCCCGGCGGCGGCTCGATCCTCGCGTCGTTCGCGGCGTACTCGGTCGAGAAAAAGATATCGAAGAACTCGGCACAGTTCGGCAAGGGCGCGATCGAAGGCGTGGCCGCGCCCGAGTCGGCCAACAACGCCGGCGCGCAGACGAGCTTCATTCCAATGCTGACGTTGGGAATCCCGTCGAACCCAGTCATGGCGCTCATGATCGGCGCCATGATCATTCAAGGCATCCAACCCGGACCGGCCGTCATCACCGAACAGCCGGCACTCTTCTGGGGCATCATCGCCTCGATGTGGATCGGCAATTTATTTTTGATCGTGCTCAATCTGCCGCTGATTGGCTTGTGGGTACGGCTGGTGATGGTGCCGTATCAGCTCTTGTATCCGGCGATCCTGGTGTTCTGCGCCATCGGCGTGTTCAGCCTGAACAACCGCGAATTCGACGTGTACCTGATGGCGCTGTTCGGCCTGCTCGGCTACATCTTCGTAAAACTCGGCTGCGAACCCGCGCCACTACTGCTCGGTTTCATTCTCGGCCCGATGATGGAGGAATACCTGCGCCGCGCACTGTTGCTGTCGCGCGGCGACCCACTGGTGTTCATCCAACGCCCCATCAGCGCCACGCTGTTACTGCTGGCCGTGATTGCCCTCGCCGTCGTGCTCGCCCCGACCGTGCGCAAAAAGCGCGAAGAGGCGTTCAGGGAGTAGCGCTTTTTCTATACCGCCCGAGCACGTTGCCGGTTCGCGTTCCACCTTCTCAGGATTGGGTTTGCGTTTCATACCGTTCAAATCGCACTCCACGGTTGCGGCATTGATTGTGTCGCTACGCAAGTTTCCTGGCGAAAAAGTATCCACCCGCTAGGCCGGAGATCACGCTTGCTACAAGGAACAAGTTGAAGTTCCTCTGTTGATCCGCCTCCGACTCATATAACCGGATGCCAAAGCTTTCGAATACAGAGCCTGACACATAAAGGGCAGCAAAGCAGACTAAAATACCGATGACTGCGCCCACAACGAAGAAAACGACCTTTCTCATGCCGTCACCTCGAAAAATCGAATTCGTTTCGACTTCCGAAAGTCAGACCAATAGCCGGGCACTACGATGTTAAATCGGGTCCTGAACCAAGAACCCAAGCCCGTCAATGCGCTTCCATCCCACAAATCAATATGATCGCCACCGGAATCACCATTTGCCGCGTAGTAGTCTTCGAAACAAATGATTCCCTGTTTATCGATAACCTGCTTGCGCCAACCATTACCGGTTATCTCTTTCGACTTCTTTATCTGAGGCACCATACCGCGGTCGATCCAATCCGCGAGTTCCTTAGCAGCAAGAATATGGTCGTTGCCTTTGTGAACCCAGCATTTCCTCGCTACTGGGAAACTCACGAAACTCACCCCAGATTTCTTCATCGCATGACTGACTCTTATGGCGCATTGGGTTCTTGAAGAGGAGCTCGCCCTTCTCGTTTCGCGCGTCACAAGGGTCATTCGAGGGGTAGTTGGTCTTAAGCAGCTGAAAGAAAGACATTGGGCCTCCTTGGTCGTGTCTAAACGTCAAAGACCAACGACACGGTAGTTATTTACGGTCCGTCGCCTGGAGTGAGTTCTTTAGTTCCTCGCTTCAGGACTAGAGATTGGCTTCCTGCCTGTCATTAAGTTAAGCCGTAGAACCTTTCGACTGGTATTGAACCATAGATCAGGGTGAGTTGTTGAGCCGGACAAGTTGAAAGCGCGCCTGCGGCAACATCCGTGTAGTCAAAGCACATCCGCTTTTGTTACCGCGCTCCATGGGCCATGCGAGCGGCCGGTGATGGCGGCCCAGTACCAGGTTGAGGTGTCGGTGAATGTTTGGCCGTCTGCATCGACGATGTTTTCGCACACACGTAACCGTTGTCCCGCCTTCTCCGCGACG
>JBKHXU010000199.1:0-19194 GCA_046565865.1 Gammaproteobacteria bacterium
GGCCGAGGCCGGCATGGGTCGTCTGGTGTACGGCTTCGTACGTCAACGTGCCCGAGCGCGAGACGATGCCGATCGCGCCCGGTTTGTGTATCGCCCCCGGCATGATGCCGATCTTGCATTCGCCCGGCGTGATGATGCCAGGGCAATTCGGGCCGATGAGTACCGACTTCGGAAAATCGCGCAGCGCCGCCTTCACCCGCAGCATGTCGCGCACCGGGATGCCTTCGGTGATACAGACAATCACTTTGATACCCGCATCGGCGGCTTCGAGGATGGAATCGGCGGCGAACGCCGCCGGCACGTAGATCATCGTCGCCTCGGCGCCGGTTGTTTTCACCGCATCGCGCACGGTGTCGAACACCGGCAGCCCGAGGTGCGTCTGCCCACCCTTACCCGGCGTGACGCCGCCGACCATGCGTGTGCCGTAGGCGATCGCCTGCTCGGAGTGAAACGTGCCTTGCTTGCCGGTGAACCCCTGGCAGATCACCTTCGTATTCTTATTTACCAGCACGCTCATCGCTTCAACCCGCCTTCGCCGCCGCGACCACTTGCTTGGCCGCATCGGTCAGCCCCGCGGCGCTCGCGATCTTGAGCCCGCTGGCATCGAGCAGCGCGCGCCCCTGCTCGGCGTTCGTGCCTTCGAGACGCACCACCACCGGAATGCGGATACCGACGTCACGCACCGCGCGAATGATGCCCTCGGCGATGAGATCGCAGCGCACGATGCCGCCGAAGATGTTCACTAAAATCGCCTTCACCGCGCTGTCTGCGAGGATCAGCTTGAACGCCTCCGCCACGCGTTCCGCAGTCGTGCCGCCGCCGACGTCGAGAAAATTCGCCGGCTCGCCGCCGTGCAGCTTGATCAAATCCATCGTCGCCATCGCCAGTCCGGCGCCATTCACCATGCAGCCGATGTTGCCGCTCAACGCGACATAGTTGAGATCGTGCTCCTGCGCCTTTTGCTCACGCGCATCCTCTTGTCCCGGATCGCGCAGCGCAGCGAGCGGCTTTTGCCGAAACAGGGCGTTGTCGTCGACCTGGATCTTGCCATCGAGCGCCAGCAATGTGCCGTCGACGGTGATGACGAGAGGGTTTATCTCGATCAGGCTCAGATCGCGCGCCTTATATAAGTGATACAGGCGCGTCACGATATCGCTGAGCTGCGCCACCTGTTTGTCCTTGAGTCCGAGCGCGAACGCCAGCTCACGCGCTTGGTAGGGTTGAATGCCGGCCGCGGGATGGGCGACGACCTTGAGGATTTTTTCCGGGTGGCGCGCCGCCACCTCTTCGATATCCATGCCGCCCTCGGCCGAGGCGATGAACACGATGCGTTCCAGCGTCCGATCGAGCAGACACGCGAGGTACAACTCGCGCGCAATCGCCGACGGCTGCTCGATCAACACGCGCTCGATCGGCTGGCCCTGCGGCCCGCTCTGGTGCGTCACCAGGCGTTTGCCGATGAGGTCGGCTGCCGCCGTTTTGAGCGCGGCCGCCCCCGTCACCTTGCGCACGCCGCCGGCCTTGCCGCGACCCCCGGCGTGAATCTGTGCCTTCACCACCCAAGTGTCGCCGCCAAGCGTATTCGCCGCGGCGAGCGCCTCGTCGACGCTGCCGGCCGCGTGGCCCGCGGGCACGGGAATCCCATACTCCTGCAACAGTGCCTTGGCCTGGTATTCGTGTAGGTTCATGGTTTGATTAAGTTCCGGCGCAGGAAGGTTCTTTTGTCCTGTCGAGGCAAGCGAGCATCTCGTTCGCTCGGGATGACCGCTTCGCGGCCAATTATACCCGCTTGGCTTGACCGACCGATCGGTCAGTAGTAAAAGATCGCGATGAAATCCCTCCCCGTTCCCGTCTCACGCAACGCGCCCGATGCCGTCGGGCGCATCCTGCGCGCCGCCGAGGCGCTCTTCAGCCGCCACGGCTACGACGGCGTTTCGATGAGCGCGATCGCGCTGCAAGCCGGCGTCAGTAAGGCGAACGTGTTCCACCACTTCAGCTCCAAGAACGAGCTGTACCTTGAAGTGCTGCGATCGGCGTGTCGCGACTCCACCGAACACCTGCAACAGCTCGATACCGACACCGGCACGCTGGCGCAGCGCCTCGGCGAGTTCGCCGAGAACCAGCTGAAACACATGCTGGAACAGGGCCGGGTCACACGCTTGGTGCTGCGCGAGCTGCTGAAAGACGGCGAGCAGCAAGGGCGCGAGCTGGCGGAAAAGGTGTTCGGCGACAACTTCGCGCGCTTGGTGGGCATATTGCGCGCCGGTCAGGCGCGCGGTGAACTGCGCGCCGACGTCGATCCGGCCATGGTGGCGACGCTGTTGATCGGCGCCAACGTGTTCTTCTTCGAGTCGCAAGAGGTGCTGCGCCACTTTCGCGACGTCGATTTCGCGCGCGCCCCGGGACGCTACTCGCGCATGTTGGTGGACATTCTGCTGCGCGGCGTCGCCGACGGCGCCAAACCCAAATCCAAGACAAACAACAATACAAAATGACGCAAGGTCTACGCATGCGAGTACGTATGCCGCGGGCGGCATGGCTGCTGCCGTTGGCGCTGGCGCTCGGCGCCTGCGGCAATAACGCGAAGCCGCCGGCGCCGGAGCGCATTACCACCATCACCACCGCCGCCGTCAAACAGCGTGACCTGCCGGTGACGGAATCCGCGGTGGGCGCGGAGACCGCGATCGTGTCCGCGCTCGGCTACGATCCAACCCGTGTCGGCGGCACATCGCATATCCGACTTTCGTTTCCGCAACACGTCGCAACGCAGTTGCGCATCGGTCAAGCGGTAATGCTCAACAACTTTGCCACGCCCGATAAGAAGGTCCGCGGCGAGATTCGCGAAATCCGCCCGGCGCTGGATAGCACAACGCTTAGCCGCGAGGTGATCGTTGCGGTTCGTGCTGGCCGCGATTGGCGGCCGGAGGGCAGCGTACGCGGCGAGGTCGTCCTCAGGGTACGCAAAAACGCGCTGGTCGTGCCCGAACAGGCGGTGGTGCTGCGGCCGGCGGGCTCGGTGATTTACGTCGTCGCCGACGGCACGGTACAGGAGCGACCGGTCAAGACCGGCCTGGTGCGGGACGGCGAAATCGAAATTGTATCCGGCGCCAACGTAAATGACGTGGTCGCCGTAGACGGCGCGGCCATGTTGAGCGAGGGGGCCAAGGTGAAGGTGCGGGAACCGCGCGCATGACGCTGCCCGAGTTTTCCATCCGCCGCAATATCCTGACCTTGATGGTCAGCTTGGTGCTGGTGTTGTTCGGTATCATCGCGTTCCTGCGGCTTGGCATCGATAAGTTTCCCAAGATCGAGTTCCCCGCGGTCACGGTCGTGACCACCATGAAGGGCGCCGATCCCGAGATCGTCGACAAGAACATCACCGACATCGTCGAGAAGGCGGTGAACCAGGTGCCCGGGGTGAAGGCGATCACGTCCAGCTCCTCGCTCGGGGCCTCGGTCGTCGGCATCGAATTCGAGCTCGAGAAGGACGCCGACGTCGCCTATCAAGAGGTCAAGGCGAAAATCGACAGCATCGTCAAACGCCTGCCCGGGCAAAGCGACCCGCCGGTGGTGCGCAGGGTCGAGGTCGGCGCCAGCGCCGTGATGTGGGCGGTGTTGGTCGGCAACCGTACGACCCAGGACCTCAACACCTACGCCGAGGAAGTGATCCGGCCGCGGCTCGAGACCGTCAACGGCGTCGGCGAGGTGCTCATCGGCGGTCAGATCCTGCGCACCATCCGCGTCTGGCTCGATACCGAACGCCTGCACGCCTACCAGCTGTCACCGGTTGAGGTCGCCAACGCGTTCCGGCGCGAGCACGTAATCGAGCCGGCCGGCTTCATCGAAAGCCGCGCGCGCGAATGGCTGATCAAATTCGACGCCGAGTTCGAGTCGGTCGAGGCGCTGCGCAACATGATCGTGGCCTATCGCCGCGGCACACCGATCTATCTGAAAGACGTGGCGCGCGTCGAAGACGGCCTGGAAGACGCGCGCAAGCTCGCGCGCTACAAGGGCCAGCCGGCGGTGGGCTTAGGCATCGTCAAGGCGAGCGGGGCCAACACCGTGGCGCTGGTCGACAGCGTGCGCGCGCGCATCGAAAACGAAATCCGCCCTACCCTGCCGCCGGGACTCGACATCAAATACTCCTCGGACGACTCGATCAGCATTCGCCAATCGATCGCGGCGCTGAACGAGCACCTGCTGCTCGGCACGCTGTTCGCCGCGATCATGGTGTTCGTGTTTCTCAAGAGCGTGCGCTCGACGCTCATTATCGCCACCGCCATTCCGATCTCGCTCATGGCGACGTTCGCCGCGATGTATTTCGCCGGCTTCACGCTCAACAAGATCACGCTGCTGGGGCTGCTGCTACTCATCGGCGTCGTCGTCGACGACGCGATCGTCGTGCTCGAAAACATTTACCGGCATCGCGAGGAACAGCACGAAGACCGGGTCAAGGCCGCCAGCGCCGGCTCGAATCAGGTGATCTTCGCGGTGTTGGCGTCGACGTTGACGCTGGTGTCGATCTTTTTGCCGGTCGCATTCATCACCGGCATTCTCGGTCGCTTCCTCAACAACTTCGCCTTGGTCGTGGTTATCGGCGTACTCGCATCACTGTGGGTGTCGCTGACGCTGACGCCCATGCTGTGCGCCAAATACCTCGACCTTCCGAACAAGGACAGCCGCGTGTACCGCGTGCTCGAAGGCGCGTTCGTGCGCCTGGACAGCGGCTACCGGCGGTTGCTGGCGCTGAGCCTTGCGCACCGATGGACCGTGGTCGCGATCGCCAGCGCCATCGTCGCCTCGAGCGCCTACTTCTTCGCCACCGTCGGCAAGGCGTTCGTGCCCGAGGAAGACGAATCGCGCTTCATGATCAATGTTCGGACCCCGCTCGGTTCGAATCTGCAATACACCGCGGAGCGCCTGGCGGAGATCGAGCGCATCATCGCCGCCCGGCCCGAGACCTACAGCTTTTTTGCCGCGGTAGGATTGGGCGAGGTCGGCCAGGTCAATAGCGGCCGCATCTTCGTGCGCCTGGTGGAGCGCGACCAACGCGAGCTCGGTCAGGCCGACATCATGAAGGAACTGCGCCGCGACCTGAACCAGATTCCCGGTGTGCTGGCTTTCCCCGCCGCGATTTCGCCCATTGGCGGCCAGCGCGGCGAGCCGTTGCAGTTCGCCATCCTGGGCGACGACTTACGCAAGATCGACGAACTCTCCAGCGCCATGATCGCGCGGCTGTCGCAGTTGCCGGGCATGGGCAAACTCGATAAGGACTTGAAGCTGAACCTCCCGGAAGTGCGCCTCACACTCGATCGCGACCGGGCGGCGCAGCTCGGCATCAGCGCCCAGGACGTGGCGCAAACCCTGAGCCTCACGACCGGCGGCGTGGATGTCGCCGAATTCAAAGAGCGAAATCAGCGCTATTACATCCGCCTGCAAGTCGAGCGCGGTCAGCGGGCCAGCGCCGAGAACCTGAAGCACCTGTACGTCAAAGGCCAGAAGGGCGACCTCGTGCGACTCGATAGCCTGGTGAAAGTCGAAGAAGGCCTGGGGCCAGCGGTGATTACCCGCCGAAATCGCCAATACGCCGGCTTCATTTACGGCTCGCTCGAAGGCATGCCGCTCGGCGAGGCGACAGCCGCCGTGAACCGAATCGCGGCCGAGGTTTTACCGGCCGGTTACAGCATCGCCTACACCGGCCAAGCGGAGGAGTTCGCCAAGACCGGCGGCTACGTGCTGTTTGCGTTCGGCATGGCGCTGGTGATGATCTACATGGTGCTCGCGAGCCAGTTCAACTCGCTGATGCAACCGCCGGTGGTGTTGGTGGCGCAACCGCTCGCCATTATCGGCGGCGTGGCCGCGCTCGCGATGTTCGGCGAGACGCTGAACCTGTTCTCCATGATCGGCATGATCTTGCTGATGGGCTTGGTGGCGAAGAACTCGATCCTGCTCATCGATCTCACCAACCAATACCGCGCCCAGGGCCGAAGCATCCAGGATGCGTTGTCCGAGGCGTGTCCGCACCGGATGCGGCCGGTATTGATCACCTCACTCACCGTCATCGCCGCCATGATGCCGGCCGCCATCGGTTTGGGCCCCGGCGTCGAGACCACGCGCCCGCTGTCGCTCGTCGTTATGGGCGGCATGGTGTCGTCGACTCTGTTGACGCTGGTGGTGGTGCCGGCGGTGTATTCGCTGGTTGAAGGCGCGCTCGAACGCCGGCGCACTCAGCCCGCCAGACCGGTCGACGCCGCGCCTGCGTGGCTGCGCCTCGCGCGGGTACGACGCAAATGAGACGACCGCTCTGGCTCGCGCTGCTGGCGCTGTGGGGCGCGCCGGCGGCGGCGGAGGACTTGCTCGATATCTATCGCCAGGCGCAGGCGAACGACCCGACGTGGGCCGGCGCGCAGGCGAGCTACCGTGCGACGCGCGAACTGCTGCCGCAGGCGCGCGCGCTGCGCCGCCCGACGCTCGATGCCAACGCCGCGGTTTCCGAGAATAGACAGCGCGTCAACACCCCAAACAGCGACAGCCGCTTCGACTATCGCGGCACCGGCTACTCGCTCGAACTGGTACAACCGCTGTATCGCCGCGACACCTCCGCCGCCTACGCGCAGGCGCAACATGCGGTGTCGCAGGCGGAATTCGAACTGATGACAGCGCGCGATGACCTTATCCTGCGCACTGCACGCGCCTACCTCGCCGTGCTCGCCGCGCGCGACGCGCACGAACACGCGCAGTCGGAAAAGTCCGCGGTGCAGCGCCTGCTGGCGCTGGCACGGCGCAACTTCAACGTCGGCAGCGCCACCTTGATCGACGTGCACGAGGCGCAAGCGGCGTTCGACTTGGCGGTATCGCAAGAGATCGCCGCCGCCAACGAACTCGAAGTGCGGCGCGAGGCGCTGGCGCTGCTCACCGGTAGGCCGCCCGGCAACCTCGCCGTGCTCACTGGCCGCCTCGACCTCGCGCCATCCGCCGACACCATGGACAGCCGGGTCAATGCCGCGCTCGCCGCCAACCCGCAGCTCAAGGCGAGCGAGCGTCTTGCCGAACGCGCGGCGCAGGAAATCGACCGCCAGCGCGCGGGCGCCTATCCGCGACTCGATGCCGTGCTCGCGCGCGAATACAGCGACAGCACCAATGTCTTCGGCACCCCGACCGAAAACACGGTCGACTATTTGAGCCTGCAGCTCAACGTGCCGCTGTATCGCGGCGGCCTGATCGATGCGCGCGTGCGCGAGGCGGTGGCGCGGCACGAGGAGGCGCGCAGCCGGCTCGAATCCACGCGTCGCAGCGTGGCGCAACAGGCGCGTGAGGCGCACCTCGCGGTGCTGAACGGCGTTGCGCAGACGCGCGCACTGGAACAGGCGCGTCTCAGCAATCAGCGCGCGCTGGAATCGACCGTGCTCGGGCAAGAGCGCGGACTGCGCACCGGTCTCGACGTGCTGAACAATCAGCGCGTCTTGTTTCGCACGCTGCGCGAGTTGTCGACCGCCCGCTACAATCTGCTCTTGAGCCAACTTCAGCTTGAGGCCGTCACCGGCACGCTCGACGAACAGGACCTCGAGTCGATCAATCGCTTGCTTTCGTACGCGCCCGAACGCTAGCGTCCGTCGCTCGCGGCGACGGTCGATTCCCCTATCGCGCCCGCGGCGACGGCACACCGCGGACGGACAACCGTTACAATAGCGCCATGCGGACGACTATCGTCCCCCACCTGCCAGATCTCCCCGCCGCCGCGTGGAACCGGCTTCGCGGCGCCGACAATCCGTTCTTGCGACACGAGTTCCTCGCGGCGCTCGAGGCGACCGGCTGTGTCGGCGCGGACACCGGCTGGGAACCGCGCCATGTCGTACTTCACGATGATCATGGGCAATTGCTCGGCGCCGTTCCGCTGTATCTCAAGCACCACTCCTACGGCGAATACGTATTCGATTGGGCCTGGGCCGACGCCTACCGCCGGCATGGCAATGCGTATTACCCGAAGCTCGTCGCCGCGGTGCCGTTTACGCCGGTCACCGGCGCGCGGCTGTTGCTGGCGCCGGGCGTGGACGAGGAGTCGGTACACACGGCGCTGGAAACCGCGATACGGGAATTGGCCGATGTCGCCGACTGCTCTTCGATCCACTGGTTGTTTCCCAACGCGGCGCAAACCGACTGGCTCGAGGCGCGCGGCTGGATGCGCCGCGTCGGGTACCAATTTCATTGGAGCAACCGCGGTTACGACAACTTCGACGATTTCCTCGCGAGCTTTACCGCCGACCGGCGCAAAAAGATCCGCCAGGAACGTCGC
This sequence comes from Gammaproteobacteria bacterium, assembly GCA_046565865.1. Lineage (GTDB taxonomy): Bacteria > Pseudomonadota > Gammaproteobacteria > Acidiferrobacterales > Sulfurifustaceae > JBKHXU01. Next base: position 8,294 of record JBKHXU010000199.1, read on the forward strand.
TACGTGCGCGAGGCCGGCGTGCGGACTCAGATCATGCCGGGCGCGGACGCGAGCGACGCCGATTGGAACCGGCTGTATGACTTTTATCGCCAAACCATCGCGCGACATGGCGCAACGGCGTACCTCACGCGCGCATTTTTTCTGGCCTTGGGTCGCACGATGGCGGCGCACGTCGTGTTGGTGTTCGCCTATCGCGGCGACGAGTGCGTCGGTGCAAGCCTCAACCTGCGTGGCGGCGACGCGCTCTATGGGCGCTACTGGGGCGGCACACCCGGCATCAACGCGCTGCACTTCGAGGCGTGTTACTACACGCCGATCGAGTACTGCATCGCGCACCGCCTGTCGCGCTTCGAGGCCGGCGCGCAGGGCGAGCACAAACTGGCGCGCGGATTGGTCCCGACACGAACCTATTCCGCGCATTGGCTGCGGCACCCGCAATTCAGCCGTGCGGTCGCCGACTTCTTGGCGCGCGAACGCCGCGGGGTCGAGCTTTACATCGATGAATTGAACGAGCACGCACCGTTTCGCAATACTCACGCGCCGGCATCCGGCACAATGGCCTGACGATGTTCGTACTGAATCCCGACGCGACCGACTTAAGGTTCCCCCCAGTGGAACTCGCCTCACCCGAGGGGCTGCTCGCGATCGGCGGCGATCTACGCTCCGAGCGCCTGCTGGAAGCGTATCGACACGGGATCTTTCCCTGGTACAACGACGGCCAACCGATCCTGTGGTGGTCACCCGATCCGCGCGCGGTATTGTTTCCCGCGCGGCTGCACGTGTCGCGCAGTCTGCGGAAAACCTTGCGGCGCGGTGCCTACCGGGTAACGTTCGACGAACGCTTCCGCGAGGTGATGCAGGCGTGCGCTGCGCCGCGCGCCAAAAACCCCGTGGGTGGCACGTGGATAACGGCGCAGATGCTGGAGGCGTACACGCGGCTGCATCAGCAAGGCTATGCGCACTCGGTGGAAGCTTGGGACGGCGCGACGCTGGTCGGTGGGCTGTACGGTGTCGCCATCGGCGGCGCGTTCTTCGGCGAATCGATGTTTAGCCGTGCTACCGACGCTTCCAAGGTTGCGTTCGTCTGCAGTGTACGTCAATTGCAACGCTGGGGTTTCACGTTGATCGACTGCCAGTTGGCGACGCCGCACCTCGCCAGCCTGGGCGCCGAGAGCGTGCGCCGGCGCGACTATCTCAACTTCTTGGCAGCGGCGCTGCGACTGCCGCATCGTCACGGCCCGTGGCGCTTCGACGACGATCTCGCCGCCGATCCGCCACCCGCGGCGCCCGGATGACCGTCTGACGATCTGCTGCTATAGTTTTTTCGACGATGACGAGTCACCACAAAAACCCCGATATTTTCCTCTCGATGCCGCATCCGTGTAGTTATCTACCGGGCAAAACGGCTACCACCCTCTTTATCGATCCGCGTTACCCGCTCGACACCGACAAGTACTCGCGCTTCACCCGCCTCGGATTCCGGCGCAGCGGCGATCTGATTTATCGCCCGCACTGCCGCGACTGCAACGCGTGCGTGCCGGTGCGTATTCCCGTCGAGCGCTTCGCGCCGAATCGAAGCCAACGCCGTACCTGGCGCCGCAATCAAGACGTCGGCGTGTACCCGCGGCCGAGCGCGTTCAATCAGCAGCATTTCGATTTGTATCTGCGCTATCAGTCGTCGCGTCATGCCGGCGGCGGCATGGACGATCCGGATCCGCAGAAGTACGTGAACTTCCTCATGGGACGACAGGTGGAGACGACGTTCTACGAGATGCGCGCCGCCGGTCGTCTGCTCGGCATCGCCGTCGTCGATCGGCTACGCGATGGATTGTCGGCCGTGTACACCTTCTACGAGCCGGACGCGCAGGCGCGCAGTCTCGGCACCTTCGCCATCCTGTGGCAAGTCGAGCACGCCCGCCGCCTCGGTCTGCCGTGGGTATATCTTGGTTATTGGATCGCCGACAGTCGCAAAATGGCTTACAAGAGCGGCTTCCGCCCGCTCGAGACGTACGTGCACGGACGCTGGAGTGATCTACCGAACCTGTCCGCCTAACAGTTGATTGAAAAACGCCATCCATGGCGCTTTTCAACTCGCTGGCCTCGCTTTACGCTTACCCCCATCTGCGGCATCATACGCGCCCGGCCGGACCCGGCCGTGGACAATCAGTGGTTTTTTTACGAGGCAAAACGCGCGCGTGGCGAAAGAAGAACACATCGAGATGGAGGGAACAATCGTCGAGACCCTCCCCAATACCCTGTTCCGCGTCAAACTCGATAACGGTCATATCGTGACCGCGCATATCTCCGGCAAGATGCGCAAGCACTACATCCGTATCCTTACCGGCGATCGCGTGACCGTGCAGCTGACGCCTTACGACCTCACCAAAGGGCGCATCACCTTCCGCGCCCGCTAGTCCCCGCCCGCGGTGGTCCTCAGTCGGTCGACGAAAGATCGGAGCGGCGCGGTAACTCAAGCATGCCTCGCCCTTTCCATTCCTTCCCCCCGCAGGCGGGGAATGATGACTCAGGAGACTAAAAAATCGTGGTGAGTTGCAGGGCGATTCGATCGTCCAGAGCGCCCAATATCTGGTTCGCGACATCCGTGCCGGGCAGATTCGGCGCCTTGGCCTCCCGGAACTCGTAGTTCAGCGTCAGACGGGTCTTGGCGTTGAAAAAATACTGAACGCCGAGCGTCGTCGTCGTGAACTGGCGTTCTGCGATCGCGGAGTCGGTACGCCGGTTCAGCGTGTCGTAACGCAGGTCCAACTCCAGGTTTGGCAGCGCCAGGTAGCCGACGTCCACGTAGTATCCATCGGACTTGCCTACCGGCGTCATATTGAACGTTGCGAACGCCGTGCCGGCGGCGTTGGCCGTACCGGCCACCGCGCCGCCGTCGGTTCCCTCGAAAATCATGCCGTCGGCTTCAACATACTCCGCCACGGCCCGATACTTGCCCCGCCGAAACGTCGCACCCAGCCCGGTGCGCTCTCTGTCAAAGGAACCTTCCACGCCGTTGCTCTGCGTACCGGTGCCCCCCGTCGTCAGCTTCCGCTCGCCATCCTGCCGCCAGACGAAGAATTTGAGCCCGGGCCGACGCGGACCTTCCTGCTCGCCCAGCACCCATTCGGTGGACAAATAGACATAGCGATCCATGGATCCGTCGTTGTCGCCGCCCGAGATGCCGTTGCCATTGCCAACCATCAGGGCATACGAGTGTTCCCACTCGCCGGAACGAAACGCATCGAACACCTGAACGCCGATGTCGCGGAACGCACCCACCGGCCCGGTCGGTGAATTGGCACAGGTGTCGGCCGCACCCCCGGCGGCGACGGTGCACGCCGGCGCTCCGTCGCGCGCGAAGAACCGCTCGAGCAACAACTGATCGGTAACGTTGGTGAAGTTGATGTAGTCGAAAACGTGAATCGCCTGCAGCCCTTCCTCGGCGCCCGGATACTTGAACAGGCCGACCCGGATCCGCGCGCCGGGGAGATGGTTCAACGTGATGCTGGCATCGGTCACCCGGGCACTAGCACCTTCGCGACTGGTGATGCCGTTGTTGCCGAACTCCGCCAGGAAAAAGTAATTGACTCCGGCGTCGAGCGGAAACGGTTGGCCGCGCGCGCCGATGCGCGCACGCTGGAGTTGAAACTGGCTATCGGACTCCTGATTCGGTGCAATGGTGTTGAATACCGCCGGCCGGCCGGCGAACGGCGTACCGGTGGGCAGAACGGTCCCATCGGTGGTCGTATACTGTGGCTGTAGGAAGCCCCAAACCTGCACCGGTGGCGGCGCGTGCGGTCTCTCCGTGCCCTGCAACATCAGCCAGTTTGCCGCGTGGCCGGCGGCGGGTAACAGGACAACCATGGCGCAGACGACCATCGCGACCACGCGTTTTGCAGGATATCTCATTGCTACTCTCCTCGTGAGGGTGACTGGATTGCAGTTCTTCTTTTTTTAACGACGTCAGGGCCGCACCAACAAGTAACCGCTCTCGTTGAGTTCGACCATACGGATGACGCCCGCCGGCACCGATTGCGCCTCCGGATTCAATGCCGGCGGATGTCCCAGAAGTCGGGTCATGTTCGCGACCGTATTTTGGCAGGCGCTGAAACGCACGCCCGAAGCCGCGAGACTCTGCACGCGATCGCGCAGGGCGTTGTCGGCAAACAGCAAGCGTAGGCCGGGGCCAAACGCGACCACCTCGATCTTCACGCGGTCGGGGCCGTAGGCCTTGAGCAAGTTGCTTGCGACGTTGAGGACCAGCTCCTGTTTTTCCTGACTCCCATCGCTGATCTGCAACGCGATACTTTTCGCGTCATCGGCACCGGCACCGGCCGAAAAAAGCGCCGCAGCCACCAGGCACAACGTTATAAAGGACCCACGCATGGCCGATCTCCTTTGCTAAACAGTTGACAGATATTGTTCACCGCCCCCCGAGCGCAGGCACGCAACGACCCCTGCGACACGAACGCCGCACCGATCGAGAGGACTTAGAATGTCCTGGCGGTTTTTGTCGACTTCTTTTAGATTGAGACGCCATAGGTGCGGGATTTGATCCACTAACGACAACGCACCGCTGCCGTACCACCACGCGAGGAAACATAAACATGAATCCGTTGGGCTTCGTGCACACCGTGGGCACCTTCGCCGCGACGCTGGGCGACAGGCGAAAAAGAATGATGCGGGTGGCGCGCGCCTGGTGCGGCAACGCGAGCCTCGCGGAGGATCTGGTGCAGGAGACGTTCGCCAAGGCGCTGAAGCGCCTGGGACAGTTGCGCGATCCGACCGCCATCGACGCCTGGCTGTTTCAGATCATGACCAACTGCTGGCGCGATTACTACCGCCGGCAGCGGCCGGCGGATGACATCGATGCCCTGGCGGAGCACGACGACCTCAGCGCCGATGGAAGCTTCGATGCCGACGAAATCGTGGCGCGCGTACGCGCGGCGATCGACGAGCTGCCGATCGGCCAGCGCGAGGTGCTGGCGCTCATCGATCTGGAGGGGTTCTCCTATGCCGAAGTCGCCAAGTTGTTAAACGTGCCACAAGGAACGGTGACGAGCCGCGTGTGCCGCGCGCGCGAGACGTTGCGCGAGCTGCTCCTCGATCTGGGCACGGAAGACACAACACACGTCGTACCGATAAGGAGGATCAAATGAACATTAAGGACGAAACCTTGCTCCGGGACCTGAACGCGCTGATCGACGGCGAGCTGGACGGCGCGGGACAGGCGCGCGTGCGGCAACGGCTCGAACACGATGCCGCCGCGCGCCGGCACCTGACCGAACTGCGCCGGGTGCGCGCACTCACGCAGCGTGCATTGGTTGCACATGAGCCGCGACGCGCACCGCAACGACGTGCCGCCGTCCAAACACGGTCGATCGCCGCCGCAGCGCTGGTCGCGCTGGGATTTGCGCTCGGCTGGGCGATGCGCCCGGCGGCGGTACCGGTGCCCGCGGATTTGCCGGACCACGCGCTGGCGCTACGCGCCGTGCAGCCGGCAGCCGGTGGCCGCGATGTCGGGGTGCTCGTGCACATCGACCGAACGGACAGCGCCTACGTGTCCCTGGCGCTGGATCGTATCGATGCCATGCTCGAACGCTACGCGGACAAGAAGCAGGCCATCGCGGTGGAGCTCGTCGCGAACGCCGACGCCATTAACCTGTTGCGCGCCGACGGCTCGCCGCATGGCCGGCGGCTGCAGGCGATGCGGGAACGTCACGTCAATCTAACCTTGGTTGCCTGCAAGATGACACTGGAACGCATGCGCCAGGAGCGGGGCGAGGTGCGCCTGCTCCCGGGCGTGGACGCCCACGATTCGGCACTGCAACGGATTTTGTCGCGCCTGGAGAAGGGATGGGTCTACGTGCGGGTCTAGCAGTTCGCCGATCACCCGGCCCACGGCGCCTGCCCGGCGCTCGCTCCCGCGTCGGTCATTCGCGGCACCGGATGATAGCGGTGCCTCCGCGCGGCTTGGCCAAGCGCCGACCCCACGCCAACAGTTTGTTGAAAAGCGCAATCCAAGGCGATTTTCCTACTCAACGAACTGCTAGACCTCTTCCTTGCGCTCGGCGCGCGCACTGGTCGCCGGCTCGACGGTTAACGCGAGGCCTTCGCTGCCACCTGCCACCTTGACGTGCCCGCCGTTGGCAAGACGGCCGAAGAGCAGCTCGTCCGCCAACGGCTTTTTGATTCGCTCCTGAATCAGCCGCGCCATCGGGCGCGCACCCATGGCCGGGTCGTGGCCGTGTTCCGCGAGCCATAGTCGTGCCGGCTCGTCCAGTTCGATGGTGACGTGCTTGTCCGCCAACTGCGCTTCCAGTTCGAGCACGAATTTGTTGACCACGTGCAGAATCGTCTGCGAGTCGAGCGGCCGGAAGTGAATGGTCGCGTCCAACCGATTGCGGAACTCCGGGCTGAACAGGCGCGTGATCTCCTGCATGTCATCGCCCGAATGATCCTGCTTGGTGAAGCCCATCGACGTCCGGCTCATGCGCTCGGCGCCGGCGTTGGTGGTCATAATAAGGATCACGTTGCGGAAATCGGCCTTGCGACCGTTGTTGTCGGTCAGCGTGCCGTGGTCCATCACCTGCAGCAGCAGATTGAACACGTCCGGATGCGCCTTCTCGATCTCGTCGAGCAACAGCACCGAATGCGGGTGCTTGGTGATGGCCTCGGTGAGCAACCCGCCCTGATCGAAACCGACATAACCCGGCGGCGCGCCGATCAGGCGCGACACGGTGTGCCGCTCCATGTATTCCGACATGTCGAAGCGGATCAATTCGACACCGAGCACGCGCGCGAGCTGGCGCGTAACCTCGGTTTTGCCCACACCCGTGGGTCCGGAGAAGAGATACGAACCCACCGGTTTTTCCGCCTGGCCTAAACCTGAACGCGCCAACTTGATCGAGGTGCTGAGCGCTTCAATCGCGGCGTCCTGACCGAACACGACCATCTTTAGATCACGCTCAAGCGTCTTTAGCGCCTCGCGGTCGGAACTCGACACTGACTTCGCCGGGATGCGCGCCATCTTGGCAACGATCGCCTCAATGTCGTGCACGTTGATCGTCTTCTTGCGCTTGCTCGGCGGCAGCAGCTGCTGACCGGCGCCGGCCTCGTCAATCACGTCGATCGCCTTGTCCGGCAGGTGCCGGTCGTTGATGTAACGCGCCGACAACTCGACGGCACTGCGCAGCGCCTGATTGGTATAGCGCACGCTGTGATGACGCTCGAAGCGCGTCTTTAACCCGTGCAGAATTTCGACCGTCTCATCCACCGATGGCTCGGTAACGTCGATCTTTTGAAACCGGCGCGACAGCGCCCGATCCTTTTCGAAAATATTGCGGTACTCCTGATACGTCGTGGAGCCGATGCACTTGAGATCGCCGCTCGACAACACCGGCTTCAGCAAATTCGACGCGTCCATCGCGCCGCCCGACGCCGCGCCAGCGCCGATAATGGTGTGGATCTCGTCGATGAACAGAATCGCGCGCTCCTGCTTCTTAAGATGATGCAGCACGGCCTTCAGGCGCTTCTCGAAATCGCCGCGATACTTGGTGCCGGCAAGCAGGCCGCCCATGTCGAGCGCGTAAATCGTGCTGCGCGCCAGAATCTCCGGCACCTCGTTCTCGACGATCTTCTTGGCCAATCCTTCCGCGATCGCGGTCTTGCCCACACCCGCCTCGCCCACGAACAGCGGATTGTTTTTGCGCCGCCGGCATAGGACCTGAATCGTGCGCTCCACTTCGCGCGCGCGACCAATTAAAGGATCGATCTTGCCGAGCCGCGCCTGTTCGTTGAGATTGATGCAAAACGCGTCCAGCGGACTGCGCTCACCCTGTGCCGCGCCCTCTTCGTTGTCCTCCGGCGCCGGCAGTTCGTTCTGGCCCTCGCCCGGCACCTTGGAGATACCGTGCGAGATGTAGTTCACCACGTCGAAGCGCGAGATGTTCTGCTTGTGCAGAAAGTAAATGGCATGCGATTCCTTCTCGCCGAAGATCGCCACCAGCACGTTGGCGCCGGTGACTTCTTTCTTGCCCACCCCCTGCACGTGCAGCACCGCGCGCTGGATCACCCGCTGGAAGCCGATCGTGGGTTGGGTGTCGATCTTGCTGTTCGCCGGCAGCACCGGCACGTTCTCGCTCAGGAACGCGCTGAGATTGCGTCGCAGCTCTTCGATGTTGCCGCCGCAGGCGCGTAGCACGCGCGCCGCGCTCGGGTTGTCGAGCAGCGCCATCAGCAAGTGCTCCACGGTAATGAACTCGTGGCGCTTCTCGCGGGCCGCCTGGAAGGCGGCGTTTAATGAGAACTCCAGTTCCTGCGACAGCATGATTACAACCTCCGGGCCTTTGCCCGCGTTACCCCGAACGGTCCGGTTGCGATGTCGGGGCTGATCCAAAACTCAGCAAAAATCATTCCGGTTCCAATGTGCACTGGAGCGGATGTTGATGTTCCTGCGCAAAGGCCAACACCAGCCGCACCTTGGTTTCCGCGATTTCGCGCGTATACAGGCCGCAAACGCCGATTCCCTTCTGGTGCACGTGCAGCATGATGCGCGTGGCCTCTTCCCGAGTCTTATAAAAGAATCGCTCCAGCACGATCACAACGAACTCCATCGGCGTGAAGTCGTCGTTTAGCAGGATCACCTTATATAAGAGCGGACGTTGAAGTTTCGGTTTGACTTCTTCAACGACGGGGCCGTCGGGATATTGCGGCTGTTTCTCTTTCATAATTGGAAGCTTAGACAAACGCTATGCGGGGAACCACCCCTGAATTGCTTACATTGTCCGGCCCGGCCTACAAAATTCAACCCAGCGGCCGTGGCATAGATTTTGAGCGTGCGGCGCAAATCTCGACCTCGGACATACAGCCGGCTCGCTCGCCGTTGCTTGACTAACCGGGAAAAAGAAGGAACATTGTCCGTGCTGTCGTCCGCCCTATTCATGCACGTCGAAAACGGCGGGCACTTCCGTAATCTGTGATCGTTTTACAGCGGATTAAGTTCCGCTGCAGCTAGGGGGATGTTATGGCAACAGGAACTGTGAAGTGGTTTAACGCCAGCAAGGGGTACGGCTTCATTACCCCATCCAATGGCGGTGACGACGTGTTCGCGCATTTTTCCGCCATCGAAATGGACGGATACAAGACGCTCAAGGAGGGACAGCAAGTGGAGTTCGAAGTCCAAGACGGTCCGAAAGGCCCTCAAGCGTCGCATATCCGGGCGCTGTCCAAATAGCCCGTAACCACTTCCGTTATACATTCCAAACCCGGCAACCGCCGGGTTTTTTTTGCCTACATCGCCGCGACTATAGCGCGGCCGAAGTCCGCGGTACTCACCGCCCGTGCGTCGGGCATACCGCGGGCGAAATCGACGGTAACGATGCGCGCGGCGATGGCGCCCTCCATTCCTTTCAAAATGAGATCGGCGGCCTCGCTCCAACCCATGTGCCGCAGCATCATCTCCGCGGACAGGATCAACGAACCTGGGTTCGCCTGATTCTTGCCGGCATATTTCGGCGCGGTACCGTGCGTGGCCTCGAACATGGCCACGGTATCGGACAGATTGGCGCCCGGCGCAATACCGATGCCGCCGACCTGGGCCGCCAGCGCGTCGGAGATGTAGTCGCCATTGAGATTGAGCGTCGCGACCACGCTGAACTCCTCCGGCCGCAGCAAAATCTGCTGCAAAAACGCGTCGGCGATCACATCCTTAACTACGATGTCCTGGCCCGAGCGCGGATGACGGATGGTGCACCACGGTCCGCCGTCGATCGGGGTCGCGCCGAATTCGCGGCGCGCCAGCTCGTAACCCCAATTTTTAAAGCCGCCCTCGGTGAACTTCATGATGTTGCCTTTGTGCACCAGCGTCACCGACGCGCGATTATTGTCGATGGCGTACTGGATGGCGCGGCGCACCAACCGCTCGGTACCTTCGCGCGACACGGGCTTGACGCCAATGGCCGAGGTCGCGGGGAAGCGAATCTTTTTTACGCCCATTTCGCGCTGCAAAAACCCGATGACCTTTTGCGCCTCCGCGGTTTCCGCCGCCCATTCGATGCCCGCGTAAATATCTTCGGAATTCTCGCGGAAGATCACCATATCGGTCTTCTCCGGTTGCTTCACCGGACTCGGCACGCCCCGAAAGTACCGCACCGGTCGCAGGCACACATAGAGATCGAGTTCCTGGCGCAGCGTGACGTTGAGCGAGCGGATGCCGCCGCCGACCGGCGTCGTCAACGGACCCTTGATCGAAATCACATACTCGCGCACCGCGGAGAGCGTCTCGGCCGGCAGCCAATTGTCGCCGCCGTAGGTCGCGACCGCTTTCTCGCCGGCGTATACCTCCATCCAGGCGATGCGCCGGCGCCCGCCGTAGGCCTTGGCCACCGCCGCGTCGGTCACGGCGCGCATCGCCGGCGTCACGTCGCGGCCGATGCCGTCGCCTTCAATGAACGGGATGATGGGATGGTCAGGAACGCGCAGCGCACCGTTCGCCTGGACTTCGATCCGCTGACCGTCGGTTGGAATTGTTATATGGCTGGCACCCATAGTCTGTTCCTCAAATGAAGGCGCGATTCTATCAGTACTCGGCACCGTTGTTCGCGGGCGGGTGCGGAGAAAGGTCGTGATACCGCAGCGTGGGGCGACGCCCACGGGCGTTTTTGATAGGGTTGCTCCATGGTGTGGAAACCGAACGTCGTGGTCGCCGCCATCATCGAACGCGATGGCCGCTTCCTTCTGGTCGAGGAGGACGCGGACGGCGCGCACGTCATCAATCAACCCGCCGGCCACTTGGACGAGGGCGAGACGCTGCTGGACGCCGTGGTGCGCGAGACCCTGGAGGAGACCGCCTGGCACTTCAAACCCGAAGCGCTGATCGGCATCTACCGCTGGCCACATCC
>JBKHXU010000200.1:0-39569 GCA_046565865.1 Gammaproteobacteria bacterium
GCGGATAAATCCGGACTTAGAGAATGATGCGACATGGCGTTACTTTAAGCGAATGGGCAACCGCGAGCCTTTCCCTCATTGGGAGACGCCGGAATAGTGATTAAGCCCGAGATTTTCGATGAAAACGCGCTAAGCCACTATTCGAACGACGAAAAAAATCCGGACACGCATCGCCAGCCGGCGATCGCTGCATATCTCTTTTGGGTAGGTATTAGGCAACGCGCGCCTCTCCCCAATGAAAGATTTAGTAGGGGCATACAGCCGCATACACTGGCTTGCGACTGGGGTGTAACCCCAAGCAGGGGTCAGCAGTGAAACGACCGGAAGGCACGCAGCAGTCTAGCAAAACCCGATGCGGTGCGCAGGCGGCGCTATCGCATTTCGCCTTTCCCGCATGCGCCCTATTCCGCCCGTCCCGTTTTCCCATTCACGCCTAGCCACGCACCGATCAACGCGTCCGTATAGATAGGAGGTAGTCCATGGCCCAGAACCAGAAACCGAAGAATCCCGAACGGCATGCGACCTTCATTCCGAAGGAAAAGAAGTCGACCAAGCCATTCCACGACACACCGATGCTCGATCAGCTTGAGAGCGGACCGTGGCCGAGCTTCGTGACGGGCCTAAAGCGCCTGGCGCACGAAAACAACATGATGGTCGACCTCCTCGGCCAGCTCGAGTACTCCTACAAGACGCGTCTCGGTTACTGGAAAGGCGGCACGGTATCGGTCTTCGGTTATGGCGGCGGCATCATCCCGCGGTTTTCGGAAGTGGCGGCGATGTTCCCCGAATCCAAAGAGTTTCACACGCTGCGCGTGCAGCCGCCCGCGGGCAACCACTACACCACCAAGATGTTGCGCCAGCTGTCCGACTCCTGGAAGAAATGGGGTTCGGGCCTGATCGCGTTTCATGGCCAGACCGGCAACATCATGTTCATCGGCACCACCACCGAGAACACCCAGCACTTCTTCGACGAGATCAATGAATACGGTTTTGACCTTGGCGGCGCCGGCCCGTGCGTGCGCACCGCGATGAGCTGCGTCGGCGGCGCGCGCTGCGAGCAGTCGAACTGCAACGAGCCGAAGATCCACCGCTTGCTGGTCAACAACTTCATCGACGACATGCACCGCCCGGCGCTGCCGTACAAGTTCAAGTTCAAGGTCTCGGGCTGCCCGAACGACTGCATGAACTCGATCCAGCGTTCCGATTTCGCCGTCATCGGCACCTGGCGCGACGACATCAAGGTCGACCAGGCCGAGGTGAAGAACTTCATCAACAAGAAGAGCCGCAAGTATGTCATCGACAACGTCGTGGCGCGCTGCCCGACCAAGGCGCTGTCGCTCAATGACGACGACACGTTGGCGGTCGACAACCGCAATTGCGTTAAGTGCATGCACTGCATCAACGTCATGACCAAGGCGCTTTCGCCGGGCGACGACAAGGGCGTGACCGTGCTCATCGGCGGCAAGCGTACGCTTAAGATCGGCGACACCTTCGGCACCGTCATCGTCCCGTTCATGAAGCTCGAGACTGACGAGGACTACGAGAAGCTGCGCGAGATGGCGGCGAACATCATCGACTTCTGGGCCGAGAACGGTTTGGAACACGAACGCTGCGGCGAGATGATCGAGCGTATCGGTCTCGTCAACTTCCTCGAAGGCATCGGGCTTGAAGTGGATCCGAACATGATCAACCACCCGCGTACCGGTTCGTACGTGCGCATGGACGATTGGGATCAAGAGGCCGAGAAGTGGATGAACCGCAAGCAGCAGGCGGCCGGCTAAGCAACTGCCCGACGACAGTCAACGAGATTTAGCGGAGATACAAGAATGGCTGAGCAAACACAGGCGGCGGAAAAGAAGCAAATGCGCCCGCCCATCGAGAGCGGATGTCCGGATGGTTTTCAGTACATGCATCCGCTGATGGTGAAGAACTTCGGCAACTGGAAATATCACGACCGCCCGCGTCCGGGCGTGCTGCACCACGTCGCGCACTCGGGCGACGAGATCTGGACCGTGCGCGTCGGCACGCAGCGTCAGCTGGGCCCGTACGAGATCAACCTGCTGTGCGACATCATCGACAAGTACGGCGAAGGCCATGTGCGCTTCACCATTCGCTCCAACATGGAGGTATCGGTCTCCAAGTGGGAAAAGGTCGAGCCGCTCATCAAGGCGTTCGAGGAAGCTGGCTACCCGGTCGGCGGCACCGGCAACTCGGTGACCATGATCTCGCACACCCAGGGCTGGCTGCACTGCGACATCCCGGGTACCGATGCCTCGGGCGTGGTCAAGGCGCTGATGGACGAGCTGTACGAGGAGTTCATCGACGAGAAGATGCCGAACCGCGTGCACATCACGACCTCGTGCTGCCAGATCAACTGCGGCGGTCAGGGTGATATCGCGATCAACGTGCAACACACCAAGCCGCCTAAGATCAATCACGATCTCGTGGCGAACGTATGCGAGCGTCCGTCGGTGGTGGCGCGCTGCCCGGTGGCGGCGATTCGTCCGGCGATGGTGAACGGCAAGCCGTCGCTCGAAGTGGACGAGAAGAAGTGCATCTGCTGCGGCGCGTGCTACCCGCCCTGCCCGCCGATGCAGATCAACGACCCCGAGCACTCCAAGCTCGCCATCTGGGTCGGTGGCAAGAACTCCAACGCGCGTTCGAAGCCGATGTTCCACAAACTCGTGGCCGCCGGCATCCCGAACAATCCGCCGCGTTGGCCCGAGGCCGCGGAGATCGTGAAGAAAATCCTGCGTGTCTACAAAAAGGATGCGAAGGATTGGGAGCGCGTGGGCGACTGGGTGGAGCGCATCGGCTGGCCGCGCTTCTTTGAGCTGACCGAGCTGCCGTTCACGAAGTTCCATGTCGACAACTGGCGCGGCTCGCGTTACACCCTCAACGCATCCACGCACATCCGGTTCTAGGCGGACGTCTTGGAGAGAACGCCCTGTCCCGCTTAAAACGGGACAGGGCGTCGCTTGAACGGGTACCGCGCACGGCACGGGGCCGCGCAGCGGACACAGACATCAGGGGGCGGTGTAAATGAAGCTCGGCGTATTGGTGAACGAAGGACCGTACACCCATCAGGCCTCGGACTCGGCCTACCAGTTCACCAAGGCGGCTCTGGAAAAGGGTCACGAGGTGTTTCGGGTTTTCTTCTATCACGACGGCGTCAACAACGGCACGCGCCTGACGGTGCCGCCACAGGACGACCGCAACATCCAAAAGCGCTGGACCGAGCTCGCTGAGAAACACAAGCTCGATCTCGTCGTCTGCATCGCCGCCGCGCAACGCCGCGGGTTGCTGGATGAAAGCGAGGCCAAGCGCCATGGTAAAGACGCGCACAACATTGCGCCCGGTTTTCGTATCTCCGGCCTCGGTCAATTGATCGAAGCCGGTATCCAGGCCGATCGCCTGGTCGTGTTCGGGGACTAAGCCATGACCGATGAGATGGAAGGTAACGGCGGCGGGACGATCAAGAAGTTCCTGTTCGTCAACCGCAAGGCCCCGTACGGCACGATCTACGCGCTCGAATCGCTTGAGGTGGTGTTGATCGGCGCCGCGTTCGAGCAGGACGTGAGTCTTGCGTTCCTCGACGACGGCGTGTACCAGCTGGTCAAGGGCCAGAACACCAAGGGTAGCGACATGAAGAACTTCTCCCCCACCTATCGCGCGCTCGAGGGCTACGACATCGAGAAGCTGTATGTGGAGAAGGAGTCGATGGATGCGCGCGGGATCACCGATAAAGATTTGGTGGTGCCGGTCACAGTCATGAGCCGCGCGGAGATGGCGCAGCTCATGGAATCGCAAGATGTCGTGCTGAGCTTCTGAGGATTATGCGATGACCATGCTGCATACCGTCAACAAATCGCCCTTCGAGCGCAATACGCTCGAGAGCTGTCTTGCACACGCGCTCAAAGGCAGCGCCGTGCTGCTGATCGAGGACGGCGTGTACGGTGCCGTCAAAGGCACCGTGTTCAGCAAACGCCTGGAAGAGGCGCTGAAAACCGTTACCGTTTATGCATTGACGCCCGACGTGGAGACGCGCGGCGTGCAAGGGCGACTGATCGACGGCGTCAAGCTCGTGGATTACGGCGGATTCGTCGATCTCGTCACGCAACACCAAGCCGTGCAGTCTTGGCTCTAACCCAAACAGTTAATCTGTCGTAACCGAGGAGAACACCATGCCCATCGAAGTGAACGGCAAGTCGTACGAGACCGACGAAGAAGGCTATCTCACCAACCGCACCGATTGGAACGAGGACTTGGCGAAGGCCATGGCCAAGGCCGACAACTGCGATCTGACGGACAACCATTGGGAAGTGATCAACTTCCTGCGCGAGTACTACGAGGAATACCAGATCGCTCCCGCGGTGCGCGTGCTGACCAAGGCCATCGGCAAGAAGCTTGGACCGGACAAGGGCAACAGCAAGTATCTGTACGAGCTGTTCCCGTACGGACCGGCGAAGCAGGCGTGCAAATATGCCGGCCTGCCGAAGCCAACCGGCTGCGTCTAGCAGCCGGTTGTCCCGAGCAAAGCGAGGGACCTCCCCACGCGGGCAACGTGCCCGCAGGGAGAGACTGCTTCGCTTCGCTCGCAATGACAGCCATTTGTAACAGGCGCATTCGGAGCAAGGCATGTCGGTGGTAACAGTGGTGTACGTGGTGCTGTTCTATATCGCGACGCTGATCCTCGTGGCGGGGCTCGCGCGGAAGATTTTTATCTTCGCGCGCACCCCGCAACCATTGAAGATTCCGACGACACCCGCCCCGACCACGCGCCCGGGTGTGTGGCTGCGCATGCTGCGCGAGGTGACGCTGTTCGAGAGCCTGTTCAAGGCGAATAAGTGGATCTGGATCTTCGGCTGGATCTTTCACTTTTCCCTGTTGCTCGCCTTCTTCCGGCACCTGCGTTACGTCGTGACGCCCGATTCGTTCCTGTGGCCGCTCATCAGCCTTGAGCTGGTGCAGACCGCAGGCAAGTACGCGGGCTATGCCATGGTGGTCGGTTTGCTGGGCCTGCTCGGCCGCCGGATATGGGTCGATCGCGTACGTTATATATCGAGCCCCTCGGATTTTTTGATGCTGGCGTTGCTGCTCGGTATCGCGCTCACGGGACTTGGCATGACATTCGTCGCGCACACCGATATCGTGTCGCTCAAGGCGTTTGTCCTCGGCATGGTGTTGTTCCAATGGCAACCGTTGCCCACCAATCCATTCTTGTTACTGCATCTGGCGCTGGTATTAGTACTCATGATCGTGTTCCCGTTCAGCAAGCTGCTGCACGCCCCGGGTGTCTTCTTCAGCCCGACGCGCAACCAAGTCGACAACCCGCGCGAGCGCCGTTGGACGGCCGGCTGGAGCGCGCAATCTTCCGGAAAGACGGGATAAACCCATGGCCGCTAAAGTTGAAGCACCGGCGCTGAAGGAATTTCTGGATATCCCGCATATCCGCCCCGACGCCATGGCCGGCACCAAGGCCTACGTCGCCAAGCCCGAGAACAACACCCCGCTCGGCTTCCCGGGCGAGCTGGTCGAGAATTGGGAAGAAAAAGCGGTATTCAAGCTCGGCGAGCTGGTGTCGAAGTCGCGCGCGTTGCAAGTGTTCCTCGACTCGTGCGTGAAGTGCGGCGCCTGCACCGACAAATGCCACTACTATCTCGGCACGCAAGACCCGAAGAACATGCCGGTGGCGCGCCAAGATTTACTGCGCAGCGTCTACCGCCGCTACTACACCACTGCCGGTAAGTATTTTCCGAAGCTCGTCGGTGCGCGCGACATGACCAAGGACGTGCTCGACGAGTGGTACAACTACTTCCATCAATGCTCGCAATGCCGCCGCTGCTCGGTGTTCTGCCCGTACGGCATCGACACCGCCGAGATCTCCATGGCCGCGCGCGAGATCATGGATTCGGTCGGCCTGGGTCAGAAGTACACCAACGAAATTTTGGTCAAGGTTCACAAGATCGGTAACAACTTGGGTCTGCCGGGCCCAGCGCTCGAAGACACCCTGCTCGGTCTCGAAGAAGACGTCAAAGATGAAACCGGTGTCGATGTTAAATATCCGCTCGATCAGAAAGGCGCCGATGTATTGTTGGTCACGCCTTCGGCCGACTTCTTCGCCGAGCCGCACGTTGACGGCCTCATCGGCTACGGCAAGGTATTCCATGCCGCCGGCATCTCGTGGACACTGTCGTCGTACGCGGCCGAGGCCGGCAACTTCGGTATGTTCGTCGGCTCGTCGGCGAATCTGCAAAAGGTCGCCATGCGCATTCGCGAGGCGGCGCTCGATCTTGGCGTCAAACGCATTATCGTCGGCGAATGCGGTCATGCCTGGCGCGTCGCCTACTCGTTCTGGAACACGCTAATTGGACCGTTCGATTTCCTGGACAAGCGCTATCCGATTCCGCAGCACATCTGCGAGTTCACATACGACTTGATTCAACGCGGCGCACTTAAGTTCGACAAGAGCGCCAACGACGACAAGGTCGTCACGTTCCACGACTCGTGCAACGTCGCGCGCGCCTCGCGCATGGGCAATATGCCGGGCGGCCAATTCATCATCCCGCGTGCCGTAGTGCGCGCGGTGGTGAACAAATACGTCGACATGGCGCCCGAGACTATTGGCGAGGCGACGTTCTGCTGCGGGGGCGGCGGTGGGCTGCTCACCGACGAGCTCATGGACGTCCGCGTCAAGGGCGCGATGCCGCGCATGCAGGCGCTGAAGGAAGTCGTCGAGCAACACCATGTCACGCATATTGCGGCGATTTGTGCCATCTGTAAGGCGCAATTCACCAAGATCCTGCCTTACTACAAGTTCCCGATGGACATGATCCAGAGCGTCCACGGCCTTGTGAGCAAGGCGATTCGTTTGGGACCGGTCAACTCGTAAGACCGCCACGGCAAAAGCACGTAGCACGGCTTAATTAGGAGATTCCCGATGTCAGCTCCGGCAAATAAAGCGAAAGAAGCGAAGACGGGTCACACGTTCCGCAAATTCAAAGATGGCGATCACGAATGGGATCGCCTGCAGGAACGTATTTTCATCGCCGACGAATCGGACAAGTGCCCGACCTACGTGCACAAGACGCCGCCGTGCCAGGCAAGCTGCCCCTCCGGCGAAGATATCCGCGGCTGGCTGAACATCGTGCGCGGCATCGAGAAGCCGCCCAAGGGCACGACCATGCAGGAGTACGCGTTCCGCCGTTCCACCGACGCCAATCCGTTCCCGTCGGTGATGGGTCGCGTGTGTCCGGCGCCGTGCCAGACCGGTTGCAACCGTAATGCGGTGGAAGAATTCGTCGGCATCAACGCCGTTGAGCAGTACATCGGCGACACCGCGCTCAAGCAGAAACTCACATTCAAGGCGGCCGAGCAAAGCTCAGGCAAGAAGGTCGCGATCATCGGCGGCGGCCCGGCCGGTCTCGCGGCGGCCTATCAGTTGCGCCGCAAGGGTCACGCCGTGACCGTGTTCGACAAGTACGAACACCTCGGCGGCATGATGCGCTACGGCATCCCGGGCTATCGTATGCCGCGCGACGTGCTCGACGGCGAGATCGACCGCATCGTTCAGATGGGCGTCGAAGTTCGTACCAAGACCCGCGTCGGCGTCGACGTGAAGCTCGAAGACCTGGAGAAACAGTTTGACGCCATCCTGTTCGCCATCGGCGCCCAGTCTGGCCGCGCCCTGCCCGTCCCGGGCGCGGATGCCCCGAACTGCATTACCGGCGTCGCGTTCCTGGAGGCGTTCAACCAGGGCCGGCTGCGCTTCGTCTCCAACCGCGTGGTCGTCATCGGCGGCGGCGATACCTCGATCGACGTCGTGTCGGTCGCGCGCCGCTTGGGCTATGTCTCCACCATGGGCGAAGCCGAGCGTCCGGAGAACATCGTGCTCGGTTACACGGCGCATGACGCCGCGAAGACCGCGGCCAAGCAAGGCGCCGACGTGATGTTGATCTCGCGCCAGCCGATCGACAAGATGAACGCGGCCAAGCATGAAATCGACGACGCCATCCGCGAGGGCGTGAAGATCCAGGGCGCGCTGCAACCGATCGAGGTCATCAAAGACGCGAACGGTCGCGCCAAGGCGCTCAAGGTCGTCGAGCTCGACTATTCGAAGGGTAAACCGGAACCGAAGCCCGGCACCGAGAAGCTGCTCGAGGCCGACCTTATCGTTTCCGCCATCGGCCAGGCCGGCGACTTCCAGGGGCTGGAGGCGTTCAACAACGGTAAGGGCCTGATCAACGCCGACAAGCACTACCAGATTCCGAGCAAGCCGAAGTACTTCGCGGTCGGCGACATCATCCGCCCGCACCTGCTGACCACGGTCATCGGTCAGGCGTCGGTGGTGGCAGACACTATTGATCAGTACTTCAAGAATCAGGAATTCGCCAAACGTCCGAAGGTTGACGTGCACCACTTCAACCTGCTCGACAAACTGCGCGAGGCGGGACTCAAGATACAGGAGTTCAAACCCTCTGAAGCGATGGGCCCGCGGCCAATCGACCAGGGCCTGCGTGGCACGTCGGAAGACGGCAAGGCCGTCGGCGGTTTCGCAATCCACAATTACGAAGACCGTGCGGCGTCCGAGGTCGTACAGGCGAGCGAGCTGTTCCTCGGCCACTTCCCTTACGAGCCGCGCATTAAACGCACCGAAAAGGTGCCGAGCGCCGAGGAGGTACTCGGGCATTTCGAGGAACGCGTGCTCGGTCTGGAGGAACCGCAGGCGATCGCCGAGGCCAAGCGCTGCATGAGCTGCGGCCTGTGCTTCGAGTGCGACAACTGCGTCATTTTCTGCCCGCAGACGGCGGTCAAGCGCACGCCGAAGAGCGAGGCGACCATGGGCCGTTACGTGTACACCGACTACGACATGTGCATCGGCTGCCACATCTGCGCCGACGTGTGTCCGACGGCGTACATCAAGATGGGCATGGGCGATCACTAACCGCGCGGGAATTCGAGCATGGTGTTTTCGAAGTCAATGCGCGTGGCAGTGGCGCTGGTCGGTTTCGCCTGCGTCACCGCAGTGAGCGCGGGGGAATCCAAGGGCCGCGTGCCGGTGCCGAACGTCGTGATTCACAAAGGCGAGCAGTGCGTGGAGCCAACCGAGGACATGCGCCGCAATCATATGAAGTACATCCTGCATCAGCGCGACGACACGATGCACCTAGGCATCCGCACCTCGAAACACAGTTTGAAGAATTGCGTGAACTGCCACGCCGATCCTCAGACTGGCAGCGTGCTCGGCAAGAACGGCTTCTGCGAGTCGTGCCACACCTATGCCGCGGTGAAGATGGATTGCTTCGGCTGCCATACGCATAAGGCCGAGAAGAACGTCGGGCTGGCTCTTGATCCGATCCAGCCGCTGCTGCACCAATTGGTGAATGGCGCCGCTTTCCCCGGCGAGGTGCGTCGATGAGCCTGACGCGCCGTGAATTTCTGGCGGTCGGCGGCGCGGCCGCGGCGGCGGCGACGTTGTCGCCCAGCCTTCGACTCATCGAGCTGGCGCAAGCACGCTCGCCGGAACAGCAGGCCACCGCGCTCCAGCGCTGGGGCATGCTGATCGATGTGTCGAAGTGCGGCGACGGTTGCAACGCCTGCGTCACGGCCTGTCACGAGGAAAACGGCGTCACTCAACACGGCCGTCCCGCAACCGACGCACAATGGATTCGCAAAGTCACGATCAAAGACAAGCAGACCGGCTACGTGCAAAGCCTGCCGATGTTGTGCCAGCACTGCGAGAAGCCGCCCTGCGTCGATGTCTGCCCTACCGGAGCCTCGTTCAAACGCGCCGACGGCATCGTGCTGGTCGACAAACACATCTGCATCGGCTGCCGCTACTGCATGATGGCGTGCCCGTATAAGGCGCGCTCGTTCATCCACGAAGACGTCACCGATCAGAAGACCTACGCCCCGCGCGGCAAGGGCACGGTCGAGTCGTGCACGTTCTGCGTCCACCGCGTCGATACCGACCGCACTCCCGCGTGTGTCGAGGCGTGCAACAAGGACGGCGGCAAGGCGATGGTCTTCGGCGACCTGAACGATCCGAAGAGCGAGCTGCGTAAGGCGCTTGCGAGCGGCCCGTCGACGCAGCTGCGGCCGTCGCTGGAGCTCAATACCGGCGTGCGCTACCGCGGAATTTAACCTAGAGACACCATGGCAAACGTCATCTATCGCCAACTCGAAGGCCGTAGCCCCCGCTACTACGGCCTGCTCGCCCTACTCGGCGCCATCGTCGCCGTCGGCATCGGTGCCGCCTGGTACATGGAGCACCACGGCCACGTCGTGACCGGCATGAACAACCAGATCGTCTGGGGAACGCCGCACGTGTTTGCGGTGTTCCTCATCGTCGCCGCCTCGGGTGCGCTCAACGTCGCCTCGATCGCCTCGGTGTTCGGACGCGCGGTGTACAAACCGCTGTCGCGCTTATCGGGGTTGCTCGCGATCGCCCTGCTCGCGGGTGGCCTCGCGATTTTGGTACTCGATCTCGGCCGGCCCGACCGGCTGATCGTGGCCATGACGTACTACAACTTCAAATCGATCTTTGCCTGGAACATCTTTCTCTACACCGGATTTTTTGCTGTCGTGATCGTGTACTTGTGGATGATGTTCGAGCGGCGCATGAACATATACGCCAAGCCGGCCGGCCTGTTCGCTTTCGTCTGGCGCCTCATTCTCACCACCGGTACCGGCTCGATCTTCGGGTTCCTGGTCGCGCGCGACGCGTACAACACCGCACTGCTGGCGCCTATGTTCATCATCATGTCGTTCGCCTTCGGGCTCGCGATCTTTCTGCTGGTGCTGATGGCGGCGTACGCCTGGTCCGGGCGCCCGCTTGGCGATGCCCTATTCAAGCGGCTGAAGAACCTGCTCGGCGTCTTCGTCGCGGCGGTGCTGTACTTCCTGCTGGTATATCACCTGACCAACCTCTATATCACCGAACGCCACGGTATCGAACGCTTCTTGCTGCTCGACGGCGGTATCTACACCGCGCTGTTCTGGATCGGCCAGGTCGTTATCGGCGGCCTCGTCCCGCTGCTGCTCGTGTATCACCCGCGCTTCAGCGGCTCGCGCGCGCTCAGCGCATTGGCCGCGGTGCTGGTCATCGTCGGCGGTCTGGCGCAGATGTACGTCATCATCATCGGCGGCCAGGCGTATCCGTTGTCGATCTTCCCGGGCAAAGAAGTGCTCGAAAGCAGCTTCTACGACGGCGTCGTCGCCGGCTACACACCGTCGCTGCCGGAGGCCCTGCTCGGCATTGGCGGCATCGGCATTGCGCTGCTGCTGACGACGCTGGCGGTGAAGGTTCTGCCGTTCCTCCCCGATAGCCTGGCGGATGCCGATGTCGATCCACACCAAAGCCGCGCCGCGGCCGGCGCGCCCGCAACCGCCGCGTAGTACTCCGGCGGCGGCATCGGCATCCGCCGCACGGCGGACGCCGATGCCAGGGTTGTGCCTCGACCCATGAAACGCATCCTCATCTCCGCCGCCCACAAGTCCTCGGGCAAGACCACTATCACTATCGGTCTTTGCGCCGCGCTGCGCGCGCGTGGCCTTGCCGTGCAGCCGTTCAAAAAAGGACCGGATTACATCGACCCCATGTGGCTTTCTGCCGCGAGCGGGCGCGACTGCGACAACCTCGATTTTTACCTCATGGGTCACGATGAGATCACCGCCACGTTCGCGCGCCGCATGCACGGCGCCGATATCGGCATTATCGAGGGCAACAAGGGGTTGTACGACGGCCTCGACCTCGACGGCAGCAACAGCAATGCCGCGCTCGCGCGTCTGCTCGATAGCCCCGTTGTATTGGTCATCGACGCGCGCGGCATGACGCGCGGCATCGCGCCACTCATCCTCGGCTACCAGGCGTTCGAGCCGGGCGTGCGCATCGCCGGCGTGATCCTGAACCAGCTCGGCGGCTCGCGCCACGAGTCGAAATTGCGCGCCGTGATCGAACACTACACCGACGTGCCGGTCATGGGTGCGGTGCACCACGATGACCGCCTTGGCATCGTCGAGCGCCATCTCGGGCTCATGCCGAGCAACGAGGTCAACGAAGCGCAGACCCGTATCGCCGCCATCGCCGAAGTCGTTGCGCGGTCGATCGATCTCGATCGGCTGTTACAGATTGCGGCCGCTGCGCCGGCACTCGTGCAGCCTCCCGTGCGTTCGACGATCGCGTCGCCGCCATCCCGTCCGGATCGAATTCGACTGGCAATTGCGCGCGACGCCGCGTTCGGCTTTTACTACCCGGGCGATCTCGAAGCGCTGCGCGCCGCGGGCGCGGAGCTGGTGCCATTCGACACGCTGCGCGACGCCCGGCTACCAACCGCCGACGCCCTCTTCATCGGCGGCGGTTTTCCCGAAACCCAGATGGAGCGCCTTGCAGCGAACCGCGCGTTGCGCCGTGACATTCACGATGCGATCGAACGTGGTATGCCGGCGTACGCCGAGTGCGGCGGGCTCATGTACCTTTCGCGCAGCTTGCGTTGGGGCGAGCGCCGTTGCGAGATGGTCGGCGTCATCCCCGCGGATACGGTAATGCACGATCGACCCATGGGACGCGGTTATGTGCGTTTGCGCGAGACCGGCCGTGGACCGTGGCCGTCGTCGACCGGTGTCGAGGTGCGTGCACATGAGTTTCACTACTCGTCGCTCGAGAACATCGACCCCAATTTGGAGTATGCGTACGAAGTATTGCGCGGCAGTGGCGTGGACGGCCGGCACGACGGCATCGTCTACAACAATCTACTGGCGTGCTACGCTCATATGCGACATCTGGCGTCCAATCCCTGGGCCGAACGTTTTGTCCGGTTCATCAATCAATGCCGTCTCCACAATAGCCGCGCCACGCGGCGCCTTTGAGGAAACACCATGATCACCATCACGCCCCGTGCCGCCGAGCAAATCCGAAAATCCGTCGAGCAGACCCAGTCACAGGGATTGAATCTACGCATCGCCGTGCGGCGCGAGGACGACGGCAGCTTCGACTACGGCCTCGGCTTCGACGAGCGCAAGGACGGCGATACGCATTTTGTTTCGCAAGACATCGGTATTGTGGTGTCCGAGGGGAACAAGGATTTCTTGCTCGGGGCCGTTCTCGATTTCGTCGAAATAAACCCGGGCGATAACCGCTTCATTGTAATCAACCCGAACGACCCGGCGCACAAACCACCCGCGCGGGAGTCCTAATAGTGCGCTAACGAAGACGTTCGCCTTCCTGCCCCCTCCTCGGCTTCGCGGGAGACAAGCGACGCCGTCGCCGGCACATCCCAATCTGTTATTATTTCGCCGCATTCACCAGCCGCGGCGCACTTCTTACGAACGATGCAGCACGTCCCCGACTTTCGGCACGATCTCTCCTCGCTCGCGCGCCGGCCGCTGCTGCGGCGGCTTTTTTGCGGCAAGTTGTCGCGGCTGTTGCTGCTAATGTTCTTGCTGCTGCTCGCCAGCGCGGCCGCGCTCGGGCTTTCCATCGGCGGCAGCGCCATCGCCGACTGGATCGCTCTCGGCCTCGCGCTGGCGGCGATCGCGCTGCTGGCGCTGCTGTTCTACCGCATGCGCCGACGCTTCCGCTTTCTCAAGAACCTGCGCGAGTGGGCTGAGCGCATGCGCGGCGGCAATCTGTCGGCCAAGATTCCGTACACGCGCGAACTCGATCTCGACGACGTCATAGAGGACGTCAACAGTCTGGGCGGTATGCTGGAGAAACTTGCACACGAGATGGACGCGCACGCGCACAACCAAACCGTGCGCCTGGCGCGCAAGACGCAGTCGCTCGATATTCTGTACGAGATCGCATCGAGCCTGACACGCCCGGGCACACTCGACCGCCAACTCGAAGGCTTTCTCGATACCTTCATCGAATTGGTGGACGCGCGCGCCGCCACCGTGCATCTTGCGGACGAGGGCGGACGCGTTCAGCGCATCGCCAGCCGCGGTCTTGCCGGCGCAGATGCCGACAACGGCGAGAAGCTGGCCGAGCGGTGCCCCTACTGCGGCTGGTCACTGACCCGCGGCACCGTGCACGTACTGACCCGCTCGCTCGACTGCGCCCGCCGTCCCGAGGCGCGGAAGTCTCCCAACCCGCAGGAGATCGCCGTCGTCCCGGTACAATACCAAAGCCGCACGCTCGGCATCTATACGCTGTATCTCACCGGCAGTGTTGTCGGCCTCGGCGAAGACACGCTCGATCTGCTCACGGGAATCGGCCGCCATCTCGGCCTCGCGGTCGAGAAGGCGCGCTTGGACAACGACGCCAGGCGCCTCGCGATCATGGAGGAGCGCAATATGCTCGCCAACGAGCTACACGACTCACTGGCACAGGCGCTGGTCGGTATGCGACTCCAAATCAAGATGCTGGGCGAGACCTTGCACAAGAAAGATCTGCGCACCGCCCAGGAGGAAGCCCGGCGCCTGCGCGCCGCTGTGGAAGAAGCCCATGCGAGCCTGCGCGAGCTACTCGCCAATTTCCGCCTCAAGATCGACGATGGCGGGTTGGTACCGGCGATTGCGCGCGTGGTCGAGCGCTTCAATCGGGAAACGAACGTCGCCGTATTCTTCCAGAACGAATGCGGCGAGCTGACGCTGGCGCCGGCGCAGGAGATCCATATTTTTCGCATCGTCCAGGAGGCGCTGGCCAACATCCGCAAGCACAGCGATGCGCGCAACGCGCGCGTGTTGTTGAGCCAGAACAGCGACGGCCGCTATACGCTACTGATCGAAGACGACGGTCGTGGATTGGCGCCGCCCGAGCCGGGCCTGCCCGGCGAGCACTTGGGCCTGTCGATCATGCGCGAGCGCGCACAGCGTTTGCCGGGCGAGCTGTCGATCGAAAGCGAACCGGGTGAGGGGCTACGCATTTCGCTCACATTCGATGCCGTCGCCAGCGCACCAACGGCCGCGGTACCGGGGCAGCGAGCCTGATGCGCGTTCTCCTGATCGACGATCACGCGCTGGTGCGCAAAGGCCTAGCCGAGCTGCTCGGCAGTCGCGGCGTCGAGGTCACCGCCTCGGCCGGCACCGGCGCCGACGGCGTAAAGCAGGCGCTGGCCCTCGCGCCCGATATCATTCTGCTCGATGTCAAAATGCCCGGCATGAGCGGCATCGATACGCTGAATGCGTTGCGCGCGAGCGGGGTCAAGGCCCCGGTGTTGATGTTGACGATGAGCCGCGAGGACGCGGATCTGGAAGCGGCGCTGCGCGGCGGCGCGCAGGGTTATCTATTGAAAGACATGGACCCGGAAGACCTTGTACCCGCGCTTGAGGCGGCACTCCGCGGTGACAACGTGGTCGCCAAGGAAATGGTCGGTGCGCTGGCACGACTAGTCAAAGGCGCGCCCGGTGATCCGCCGCCCACGCCCGCGCCGGCATCGAGCCTGTTCGCCGATCTCACGCCACGCGAGCAGGAAATCCTGTCGCACGTCGCGGGCGGTCAAAGCAACAAATCCATCGCCCGCGCGCTCAATATCACCGACGGCACGGTGAAGCTGCACGTCAAATCGATATTGCGCAAACTCGGCGTCCACTCGCGCGTCGAAGCAGCGGTATTGGCGGTCGAGCACGGACTGGGTCGGACCAACAAGGATAGCGGGGATGCGAACTAACG
This sequence comes from Gammaproteobacteria bacterium, assembly GCA_046565865.1. Classification (GTDB taxonomy): domain Bacteria; phylum Pseudomonadota; class Gammaproteobacteria; order Acidiferrobacterales; family Sulfurifustaceae; genus JBKHXU01. The sequence goes on from JBKHXU010000200.1 coordinate 15,611, forward strand.
CGCGCTTGTCATTTCGCGCGCAGCGAGAAATCTGGCTCCCTCGCTCGCGCTCATGCCTGCCATCCCTGACGTTACCCTTCTCTTCCTGATAATCTCCGGCCCGCCTATTCGTGTGCGGGCGTTCGCCGGCGCGAATGCACGTTAAGTGCATTCGCAAAACCCCGGCTCACCCTCGCTGCGTTCGGTCAACTTGCCGCAGTCGGTTCAAACCAGGCAAGCTTCTCGCGCAATTGCACGACGTCGCCGACGATAATGAGCGTCGGCGCCTTGACCCGACCCTCTTCCACGATTTGCGGCAACGTGGCGAGGGTACCGCTCAAGACGCGCTGATGCCGCGTGGTCCCCTGCTGCACCAGCGCCGCCGGCGTTCCGCGCGGCATGTCATGTTCGATCAGCTTGTGGCAGATTTCCGCCACGCCGTGCAGCCCCATGTAAAACACGATCGTCTGTTTTGGCTGAATGATGGCGTCCCAATTGAGATTGATCGTGCCATCCTGCAAATGACCGGTGACGAAAACCACCGACTGGGCGTAGTCCCGATGCGTTAGCGGGATCCCGGCGTATGAGGCACAGCCGGCGGCGGCGGTAATGCCGGGCACCACCTGGAACGTAATACCTTCGGCTGCGAGCGTCTCGATCTCCTCGCCGCCACGTCCGAAGATGAACGGGTCGCCGCCCTTGAGCCGCACGACACGCTTACCCTCGCGCGCCAAGCGTACGAGCAGGTGATTGATGTCTTCCTGTGGAATCGCGTGGTTCGCCCGCTCTTTGCCGGCGTATATGCGGTCGGCGTCGCGTCGCACCAGCGCTAATACCTCGGGCGTGACCAAACGGTCGTAAACCACCACGTCGGCCTGCTGCATCAGACGCAGCGCGCGGAACGTCAGCAAGTCCGGGTCGCCCGGACCGGCCCCGACCAAGTACACGGTGCCTTGCGGCGGCGCGTCGGCTGCCGTTTCGAGCCGGTGGCGCAACGCGGTGCGCGCCGCGTCCTCCTGCCCCGAATACACCTGCTCGGCGATTGGGCCGTCCAACACCTCCTCCCAAAACCGCCGCCGTTGCGCCGGATGGGTGAAGCGCCGCTTCACTGCATCGCGAAACTCGCCCACCAGCGTCGCCAACCGGCCATAACCGCTCGGGATCAGTGTTTCCAGACGCGCGCGGATGAGTCGCGCCAGCACCGGCGATGCGCCGCCAGTAGAAACCGCCGCCACGACGGGTGAACGGTCAATGATTGACGGCATGATAAAGGTACACAGTTCGGGATGGTCGACAACGTTTACCGGAATACCGCGCGCCGTCGCCGCTTCGTATATCTGACGATTGACCGTGGCATCGTCGGTCGCGGCAAACACGAGCACGACACCGTCGAGCAGCGATTCGCTGAAACGCGCCGCCAGGTGCTTGAGTCGCCCCTGCCGCGTCCATTGCCCAAAGGCGTCCGCCAACTGCGGCGCGACCACCGTAATCGCCGCACCCGCCTCGAGCAACAACGTCGCCTTCCGCGCCGCCACATCGCCGCCGCCGACCAACAGCACTGGGCGATTCCGAACATTGAAGAAAATGGGGAGAAATTGCATATGCCCTTGGGGTTCGGGCAAGGCGCCCGCTCTGGGCAAAATTATAACACCGTTGTCGCCATGGCAATTGGCGAGCGGGACGTGACGCACGTCACGTCCCGTGAGGCGCGCTTAATACACCAGCGACTTATCTTCGATATCCTTGCGGCGGCGATCGTACTCCTCGCGCGATATCCGCCCTTCCTTTACGTCCTCTTCGAGCTTGTCGACAGAACGTTTGTTCGAGTACTCATACGCCGCGCCCGCCGCACCAGCACCGACCGCAACATTGCCCGCCTTGCTGCTACAACCAATGGCGGCCACCGCCGCCAACAATACACCCACCGATAGAAATGACTTCACCATGGTTGTCTCTCCTTCAAATCTCCTCCTCCCTTTGCGACCCCTAGACACCACGGAAGTTCGGCGTGCACCGTTTGTACAACCACGCTTGGCATCCGGTGTCTCTGTCGATGCTGCGTGTCAAACTCGATCCACACAAAGGAGATTTTCCCCATGGATGCGCTTCACACCCTTGCTCGCCGCGCACGCATAGTCGACGCTCGACAAAATGCCACGGCACTGGGCATGCTCGCCGTTTCGATTTTTGCGCTCTACAGCAACATGATCATGTTAGTCATCGTTCCACTCGTATGGGTGGGCTACCGCATCGGAAAGGAAGTGGGCCGGCAACAGGCACACGAGGAGTCGGCAGATGTACCATCGGCGGCATTGTTCCCCGATCAGGACCGCTGATCGGCCGCCTTGGCCGCGACGAGCAAAAAAAGCGAGCGAGATAGATGGCGGAGAGGGAGGGATTCGAACCCCCGGAAGCTTGCGCTTCAGCGGTTTTCAAGACCGCCGCCTTAAACCGCTCGGCCACCTCTCCTTATACCTTCCGTTTGACTGCCTACAGAATAACATCCCTGTCGCGCCCCTAGTTCGGCATCCTGCCTCGCGCTGCGGCGGCGTGAATGTCCACTGGACATTCACGAAACCTCCGCCTCACCCCTGTCGCGCCCCCAGTTCGGCGCCCGCCTCGGTTTACGGTCGGAGCTGCGACAGTCCCGGCAGGTACGTCTGTAACGCCGCCGGAATCCACACCGCCCCGTCCTTGTCCTGATAGTTTTCGAGGATCGCCACCAGCGTCCGGCCGACGGCGAGGCCGGAGCCGTTCAACGTATGCAGCAACTCGGGCTTGCCGGTCGCCGGGTTGCGCCAGCGGGCCTGCATGCGCCGTGCCTGGAAGTCCTCAAAATTGCTGCACGAAGAAATTTCGCGATAGCGTTGCTGGCCAGGGAGCCATACTTCCAGATCGTAGGTCTTGGCGGAGGAGAAGCCGAGATCGCCGGTGCAGAGCGCCACGACACGATACGGCAATTCCAGGCGCTGCAGGATTTGCTCCGCGTGGCCAGTCAGTTGCTCGAGCACGTCGTACGATTCCGCCGGCCGCACCATTTGTACCAACTCGACCTTTTCAAATTGATGTTGGCGGATCATGCCGCGCGTGTCCTTGCCGTAGGAACCGGCCTCGCTGCGAAAGCACGGCGTGTGGCACACGTACTTTCGCGGTAGCGTCGCGGCGTCGAGGATTTCGTCCCTCGCGAGATTCGTGACGGGCACCTCGGCGGTCGGAATCAGATAGTATCCGTGCTCGCCTTTGATGGCGAATTGGTCGCCTTCGAACTTGGGTAGCTGTCCGGTCCCGCGCAGGCTGGTGCTGTTGACCAAGTACGGCACGTATACCTCGGTGTAACCGTGCTCGCGCGTGTGCACATCGAGCATAAACTGGATCAGCGCGCGATGCAGATGCGCCAGCGCGCCGGACATCACCACGAAGCGCGCGCCGGCGATCTTGGCCGCGGCATCGAAGTCCATGCCGAGGCGGGCACCGAGGTCGACGTGGTCCTTGGGCGTGAAGTCGAAGCGACGCGGCTCGCCCCAGCGGCGGACCTCGACGTTGTCGTTTTCGCTGTGGCCGTCGGGTACGGACGCGTGCGGCAGGTTCGGTATGCCAAGCGCGTGCGCGTGCAACTCCTCCTGTAACGTATCGAGCTCGGCCTCGGCGCGCTTGAGCTCGTCACCGATCGCGCCGCTCTCTTTGAGTAAACTGGAGGCGTCCTGACCGGACGCCTTGAGCCGCCCCACTTCCTTGGCCATGGCGTTGCGCCGGCCTTGCAGTTCCTGCACGCGCACCTGTGTCGCTTTGCGCCGCTGCTCCAACGCTTCCAGGGCCGAGGTGTCGAGCGCGAAGCCGCGGCGCGCCAGGCGCGCACCGACCTCTGCCAGGTTTGCGCGCAAAAGTTTGGGATCGAGCATGGTTCAGTCTTCGTTCACGTGAGCCGGCCAGGTGACGATGTGGCCGGCTGGGATGACGCCCTTGAGGTGGTCGAGGATGCGGCGCACCTTTTCCGGCTCGTCGAAGAATTCGACCACGACCGGCAGGTCCATCGATAGGTCCAACAGCCGCGACGAATGCATGACGCCCGATCGCCCGAAACCGGCGACGCCGCGAAACACCGTGACGCCGCGCACCTTCTCCTCGTCGTGCAGTTTGGCGAGCAGCGTCTTCATCGGTTGCTGCGCCTCGGTCAGATAAATGCGCACCATGATCACGGTACCCGTCGTCATAGGCTTCTCCCGATCCAGACCCCGATCCATGTGGCCATCAGGCACAACACCACGTTGGCGATCACGTTAACCAGCGCGCGCGCATGGAACCCGTCTTCGAACAGCGTGAATGTTTCCATCGAGAACGCGGAGAACGTCGTGAACCCGCCGAGCAAGCCGATCAAAACGCCGGCGCGCCATACGGCGGCATCCGCCATCCGCTCCAGGAACCACACGAACAGGAATCCCATGGCCAGGCAGCCGACGATGTTCACCGCGAGCGTACCGTACGGAAACGCGCGTCCGACGAGCGCGTGCACCCAACTAGAGACCCCGAAGCGCAGCGCGCTACCGAGCGCACCGCCCACCGCTACCGCGATGACTTGACCGGTCGAGACCACGCGGTGCCTCAGAGGGACGACGCCATTTTCGACCAATACTCGGCTTGCTTCGCGTCGCGCGGCAAGCCGTAGCGCCCGTCGGCATAGGCGCGGCCGAGCGTCTTTTGCGCGCGCTTGTAGCCGTTTTCCGCCGACTGGCGTAGCCACCTGGCCGCGTCCTCGTCGCTCCGCGGCAAACCGGCGAGACCGAAGGCATATCCCACCGCCACTTTGTACTGCGCCTTGGCGTTACCGCCATCCGCCGCGCGCTGATACCACTTGCGCATGAGCGCCGGGTCCTTGGCCACACCCCGCCCTTTCTCGTACAGGTAGCCCAAGTAGTATTGCGCCTCGGCGTCGCCGTTTTCAGCCAGCGGCCGGAACTGGCGCGCCGCCTCCTTATAATTTCCGTTCTCGTAGGCGACGAGGGCGCTCGATTTATCGGCCCAGGCCGGCGCTATGCCGGCCGCGATAATTACCGTCAGTATGATGACATACCTATATATATGGCTGCTCATATCAATCCGTTTCGATGTCTCATTACGCTTGGCCGGGCTTTGCGCCGTGGTTGCGTGCCCGCAGTTCCGCCAGCCGCTCGCCGATGCGCGCCTCGAGACCGCGCGCGGTCGGCTGGTAGTACCGCGCCGGCACCATGCCTTCCGGGAAGTAGTTTTCGCCGGCGGCGTACGCATCGGGCTCATCATGCGCATAACGGTAGTCGCGTCCGTGGCCCAGCTCTTTGAGCAACCGCGTCGGCGCATTGCGCAGATGCAATGGTACCTCCAACGACCCATAACGTTGTACATCGGCCTTTGCCTGACCGAGCGCGGAATAAACCGCATTGCTCTTGGGCGCACAGGCAAGGTAAACGAGCGCCTGCGCCAGCGCCAGCTCGCCTTCCGGGCTTCCCAGGCGATCTTGCACATCCCAGGCATTGAGCGCCAAGGTCAGACCGCGCGGATCGGCGTTGCCGATGTCTTCCGATGCCATGCGCACGATGCGGCGCGCGATGTACAACGGATCGCAGCCACCGTCGATCATGCGCGCGAACCAGTACAGCGCTGCGTCCGGGTCGCTGCCGCGCACCGATTTGTGCAACGCCGAAATCTGGTCGTAGAACGCCTCGCCACCCTTGTCGAACCGGCGCACGCCGCCGGTGGCCACGGCCTCGGCCAAGGCGCGATCGATGGTGCGGCCATCGGCCTGCGCCAATTCCAGCGCCATATCGAGCAGGTTGAGCGCGCGCCGCGCGTCCCCGTCCGCCGCCGCGGCGAAAAGATCGAACGCCTCCGGCGCCACCGTCGGCGCACCGGTCGCGTGCGCCGCCCGCTCCAACACGGCGCGAATGTCGGCCGGTGTCAGCGACTTCAATACATAGACGCGGGCGCGCGACAACAACGCGTTGTTCAACTCGAAAGATGGGTTCTCCGTGGTGGCACCGATGAAGACGACGGTGCCATCCTCGATGTACGGCAAAAACGCGTCCTGCTGACCTTTGTTGAAGCGGTGCACCTCGTCGATGAACAGCACCGTGCGTCGACCCTGCGCGCGTTCGGCCCGCGCTTGATCGATGGCGGCGCGTATGTCTTTCACGCCGGAGTAAACCGCCGACAGCGCAATGAATACCGCACCACTCTCCCCGGCAATCAGGCGCGCCAACGTGGTCTTGCCCGTGCCGGGCGGTCCCCAGAACACCATGGAGTGCAGCGCACGGCGTTCGATTGCCTGGCGCAGTGGCTTGCCGGGCGCCAGCAAATGCGCTTGGCCGACGACATCATCGAGTAGACGCGGCCGCATGCGATCGGCGAGCGGCTGCCACGCCGGTGCGTTCAGCGATTCGATATCGGTTTGGATTGGCACCGTGCGCACCTCGTCGGTCGGCGGTGCGCGGCGCTACTCGCCGACGACGTCCACGCCCTTCGGCGGAACGAATTGGAAGCGCGCTGGATCAATGCTGATGTTCTCTTCGCCGTTGCGCAGCGTATAGCGCGTGGTGTGGCCGAGGCCGTCCAGCATCTCGATGATCCGCAATTTACCCTTTTCAAATCCCAGTCGCAGCTTTTCCAGGCCACTGTCTTTGCGCTTGGGCACCAGCTCGACCCAGCTGGTGCCGCCGTCCTCGCCTTGGTTCTTGAGCGTAAACGCGTCTTCGATCCGTCCTCTGCCGGCGAGCAACAACGCCGGTGTATCGGCCAGCCCGGTCGCCATTGGGCGCACGCTGATCTGCGCCAGCTCTTCGTCGTAGACCCACACGCGCTCGCCGTCGCCGACAATTTGTTGCCGCGGCTTGTCGTAGTTCCAGCGGAATTTGTTGGGACGCTCCAGCCACAACCGGCCGCTCGATTCCTGGATCGGCTTTTGCTGCTCGTCTACCGATACCTGTTGAAACCGCGCGGTGTAGCTGCGCACTTCGTTGAAGAACCGGCGCAGGCTATCGGACGCGTTCGGCGCATCCGCGGCCGTTGCATTGACACTGAGCAAGGCCAGCACGGCGAGCAGCTGCTTGATAGCACGCATCGGCGTCATTCCGCATCCGGCGGAGGCGGCGCCAGTACCTCGCGGCTGCCATTCGGCTGCAATGGCCCGACCACGCCCGCGCGCTCCATGTCTTCGATCAAGCGCGCGGCGCGGTTGTAGCCGATACGCAGGCGCCGCTGCACGCCGGAGATCGAGGCACGGCGCGATTCGGTGACGATGCGCAGCGCCTCGTCGTACAACGGGTCCGCCTCGCCACCCGCCTCGCCGTTACCACCCGCTTCGCCCTCGGGCACGAGTATGCCTTGATCGTTGACACCGGAGTCGCCGCTGATGACGCGCTCGTCGTAGATCGGTGCGCCGCTCTTCTTTAACGCTGCGGTGACTTTATGCACCTCGTGATCGGCGACGAATGCGCCGTGCACGCGCATTGGCGCCGGATAACCCGGCTGCAGGAATAACATATCGCCCTGCCCCAGCAATTGCTCGGCGCCCATTTGGTCGATCACGGTCCGTGAATCGACGCGCGAGGACATTTGAAACGCGATACGCACTGGAATGTTGGCCTTGATCAGGCCAGTGATGACGTCGACCGACGGCCGCTGCGTCGCCAACACCAGATGTAAGCCCGAGGCGCGCGCCTTCTGCGCCAAGCGCGCGATCAACTCCTCGACCTTCTTGCCGACCACCATCATGAGGTCGGCCAGCTCGTCAACGAGGATGACAATCAGCGGCAGCGGTTTCAACGCCGGCACCTGATCGTCCGGTGCTACCGGCTTATAGAGCGGATCGAGCAACGGCTTGCCGGCGTCCGCCGCTTCTTTGACTTTGCGGTTGAAGCCGGCGAGGTTGCGCACGCCGAGTGCGGCCATTAACCGATAGCGGCGCTCCATCTCGGCGATACACCATTTAAAGGCGTTCGCCGCCTGCTTCATGTCGGTCACCACCGGCGCCAGCAGATGTGGAAGGCCGTCGTACACGGCGAGTTCGAGCATCTTCGGATCGATCATGATCATTCGCGCCTGTTCCGGCGTCGCCTTGTACACGATCGACAGGATCAACGAGTTGATGCACACGGACTTGCCGGAACCGGTGGTGCCGGCGATCAGCAGGTGCGGCATCCGGCACAGATCCATCACCACCGGATTGCCGCTGATGTCCTTACCGAGCGCGAGCGCGAGCGGCGATGTTTCCTCTTCGTACGTCTGCGAGGCCAACACCTCCGACAGGCGCACGGTCTCGCGCACCTCATTCGGGATTTCGAGACCGACGTAGGTTTTGCCGGGGATGTTCTCGACCACACGCAAGCTCACAACCGACAGCGAGCGCGCCAGATCGCGGCTGAGGTTGGTGATCTGCGATGCCTTAACCCCCGGCGCCGGCTCGATCTCAAACAACGTGATCACGGGACCGGGATGCACCGCCACCACCTGGGCCTGGACATTGAAATCGAGCAGTTTCTTCTCCAACAGTCGCGACATGGTTTCGAGCGACTGTTTGGAGAATTGCGGCGTCTTGGTCTTATCGGCCGGATCGAGCAGCGACAACGGCGGCAGTTCGTTCGCGCCCGGCGTTTCGAACAGCGGCACCTGCTTCTCGCGTTCGACGCGCTTGCCGGTCGGTACCTTGACGACCGCCGGCTCGATGCGCGGCGGCGGATGTCGCTCCAGCACTTTTTTCTCGACCGTTATCGTTTCGCGCCGCTGCTTGCGCGCGCGCATGCCGATAAATCGGTCGTACTGCGCCGAAACAAGCTCGCGCAACCAACCAGCTGCGGCCAACGCGCCGCTGCCGGCGGCGTCCATCGCACGCAGCCAGGACAGACCCGTGTACAGTGTCACGCCCGACAAAAACGCGGCCAGCAACAGCAGAGTCGCCCCGGTGAAACTGAAGGCCCAGGCAAAGCCGTTGCCGATCATGCTGCCGAACCAACCGCCGCCGGCGAACGGCATGCCGGTGCGCGCCTGCGCGTAGTGCAGACTCGCGAGCCCGCAGGCGCCGATCAGCGCAAACGCGAAACCGCTACCGACGATCACGCGCTGACGCGTACTTGCCGGCTCCGGATCGTTGCGATGTAGATAAATACGCCAGCCGGCAACCGCGATCATTATCGGAAACAGAAACGCGACGTAGCCAAAAAGATTGAAGAACACATCCGCGAGCCATGCGCCAACGCGACCGCCGGCGTTGGTGACGCTCCCGGCGGGTCCGCGGTGCGACCACGCCGGATCGGACGGCTCGTAGCTCCACAGCGAAATCAGCAGGTACATGCCGACGGCGGCGAGGACGTAGAGGCTCACCTCGCGAAGGAGGCGCAGGACACGCGGTGTTAGCGGAATGGCAGTCTTCTTCCAGGTGGCCTGGCTCACAGAAATCCTGATTAAGCCCAAAAAACGCGTCGATTTTCGCTGTTTTACCGGGCCCGCACAAGGATTACGCCAGCGCTTCGGCGACGCGCGGGTGCACGATCCGACCGTCGGCGACGTTGACGCCGCCAACCAACACCGGATCGTCGACCACGCCACGACCGCCACGCGCCGCCAGCCGGCGCACGTATGGCAGTAGCACCGTCGACAGCGCCTGCGACGCCGTACGCGGGACCGCGCCCGGCATGTTCGTGACGCCGAAATGGATCACGCCATCGACCACGAACGTGGGATCGTCGTAGGTCGTCGGTCGCATGGTCTCGACGCAGCCGCCCTGATCGATGGAGATATCGACAATCACGCTGCCGCGCCGCATGCGCTTTACCATCGCCGCGGTGACGATCTTGGGCGCCCGCGCGCCCGGTACTAATACCGCGCCGATCAGTAGATCGGCTTCGCTCACGGCCCGCTCTATCAGCGTCGCAAATGCGGGCAGCGCTGTGACGTTAGGCCCGAGCGCGTGCATGCGCTCGAGGCCGGGGCGATCGGGCGCGAACACGGTTACCTCGGCACCGAGCCCGGCGGCGACCGCGGCCGCATTGCCGCCGGCGACACCGGCACCGAGCACGACAACCCGCCCGCGTTCGCTCGACGGCAGCCCGCCGAGCAAAACGCCGCGACCGCCGTTGTAGTGGTGCAGCAGGTTCATACCGATGTGTACCGCGAGTCGCCCGGCGATGTCGCTCATCGGCGCCAACAACGGTAATTTCCCGTCGGCCTCGACGGTTTCGAACGCGACCGCGGTCAGCCGTTGCTGTTTCAAGACCTGCGCAAGTTCCGGGTTGGCCGCCAGATGCAGGTACGAAAACAAAATGTGGTCGGGCCGTAGCAGCGGATACTCGGGCGCGATCGGCTCCTTCACCTTCACGATCATCTGCGCCTCGCCGTACACGGCGCGCGCGTCGGACACGATGCGCACGCCGACCGCGCGATAGTCATCGTCGCTGTAGCCGCTGCCGTTGCCGGCGTTGCTCTGCAGCAGCACCTCGTGCCCGTCTTTTACCAGCTCCGCAGCGGCGGGCGGGATAAGGGCGACGCGCCCTTCCTTGGGTTTAATCTCGGTGGGTATTCCGATGCGCATAAAATCTCCGGACGTAACACGCCTCCGTTAACTACACCGACCCTGCGGTCGTTTACGCGTTTTGCGCGCATAGCGTAACATACGGCAAACGTCGTCTTTGCGTTTGGGAGCACAGCAACAATGAGTGAAGCGAAACATTCCCGCCTACTGATTCTCGGCTCCGGCCCCGCCGGCTATACGGCCGCCGTGTATGCCGCGCGCGCCAATTTAAAACCCGTGCTGATTACCGGGCTGGAGCAAGGCGGCCAGCTGATGACCACGACCGACGTCGATAACTGGCCGGGCGATGTCGAGGGCCTGAAGGGACCGGACCTGATGGATCGCATGCGCCGCCACGCGGAGCGCTTCAATACCGAGATCGTGTTCGATCACATCAACAAGGTCGATCTGCGCGTGCGTCCGTTTCGCCTTACCGGGGATGCCGGCAGCTACACCTGCGATGCCTTGATCATCGCTACCGGTGCGTCGGCGAAGTATCTCGGTATTCCGTCGGAGGAGACGTTTCGCGGCAAGGGCGTATCGGGCTGCGCGACGTGCGACGGCTTCTTCTATAAGCAACAGAAAGTCGCGGTCGTGGGCGGCGGCAATACCGCCGTGGAAGAGGCGATTTATCTCTCGCACATCGCGGCGCACGTCACCCTGGTGCACCGGCGCGACAAGTTCCGCGCCGAGGCGATCATGGTCGACCGGCTCATGGCGCTGGTGAAGGAAGGCAAAATCGCGATCGAATGGAACAGCCAAGTCGACGAGATCCTCGGCGACAAGAATGGCGTTACCGGCCTGCGCCTTAAGCACACCAGCGGCAAGACCAAGGAACTCGCGGTGCAAGGCGTGTTCATCGCCATCGGTCACGCGCCGAACACCGGCATTTTCGAGGGTCAGCTCGATATGCAAAACGGCTACATCAAGACCCGCTGCGGCGCCGAAGGGGGTTTCACCTCGACCAGCGTTCCGGGCGTGTTCGCCGCCGGCGACGTGCAGGATCATGTGTATCGCCAGGCGGTCACCTCGGCCGGAACCGGATGCATGGCGGCACTGGATGCCGATCGTTTCCTGCAGGGCATCAAGACCTAACTGCTATACTGGAAGCCCATTCAACGGGCTCGGGCTGCGGAGGCGACATGGCTGACCGCGAAAATGACGACGACTTCCGCGCCCGCATCGGCAAAGTAAAACCCGTCAAACAAGATCGCGTCCCGCCTCATCGGCCGGGGCGCAAACCGGTACCCGAGCAATCCCTGCGCGACGCGCAAGACGTCATGCAGAGCCTGCTGTCCGACGATTACGAGCCTGCCGAAGTCGAAACCGGCGATGAACTGTTTTACGTCCGCCCCGGTCTACAACATTCCGTCGTGCGCAAACTCCGGCGCGGTTTGTACGCCATGGAGGGCGAGCTCGACCTGCACGGCCATACCGTCCCCGAGGCGCGCGAGCGGCTGGATACCTTTCTGCGCGAAGCACGCGGGCTCGGCAAACGCTGTGTACGCATCATTCACGGCAAGGGCAAAAGTTCGGAAGGCAAGCTGCCGGTATTGAAAGGCAAGGTAAACGGCTGGCTGCGGCAAAAAGACGAGGTGCTCGCGTTCTGTTCTGCCCGCCCCACCGACGGCGGCACCGGTGCGGTCTACGTACTGCTCAAGCGCGGATAACTAACGTTTCGACGCCAGCAGCACCACCGCCTGCGCCGCGATGCCTTCCTCGTGGCCGATAAAACCCAAGCGCTCGGTGGTCGTGGCTTTGACGTTGACCGTCGCCGGCGCGATGCCCAGATCCGCCGCGATGTTGCTCACCATCGCCGGTATATGCGGCGCGAGCCGGGGCGCCTGGGCGATGATGGTTGCGTCCACATTCACCACTGTCCACCCGGCGGCATCGAGCGCCTGGTGCACACGCCGCAGCAACACGCGGCTATCGATATTCTTGTACTGATCTTCGGTGTCCGGGAAGTGCTTGCCGATATCGCCCAGCGCCGCGGCGCCAAGGCAGGCGTCGCACACGGCATGGATCAGCGCGTCCGCATCCGAGTGTCCGTCCAGTCCCTTGGCATGCGGAATGGTCACGCCGCCGAGAATCAACTTGCGCCCCGCCACCAGCGCATGCACGTCGTAACCCTGACCGATACGCATCACCGTTCGCGCTCCTGGTGCGAGAGGATCAACTCCGCCAACGCGAGATCGGCGGGAAATGTAATCTTGATGTTATCCACTTGACCCGGCACCACGCGCGGCCGCAAGCCGATCTGCTCCATCGCCGCCGCCTCGTCGGTGATTTCGCCGCCGCGCGCGAGCGCCGTTTGCAGCGCGCGGCGCAAGTCGGCGAGACGGAACATCTGCGGCGTCAGTGCGCGCCACAAGCCGGTGCGCGGCACGGTCTCCAATACCACACCGTCGGCGTCGGTGCGTTTCACGGTATCGTTGACCGCAACCGCCAGCAAGCCGCCGCTGCCTTCGGCCGCGGTATCGACGAGGCGGCCGATGTCCGCGTGTCGCACGCACGGCCGCACGCCATCGTGCACCATCACCCAGTCGTTGTCGTGCGCTCGGCGCGCCAATGCATCGATGCCGTTCAGCACCGTGTGTGCGCGTTCGGCGCCGCCGATGAAACTGCCGAGAAATTTTGAAAACGTACTGCAGCGATCTTGGATCGATTCCCAATGGCTGTCACGCGACCCGACCCCGACGAGCACCCCGTCGATACGCGGGTACGAACAGATACGCTCGATCGTGTGCAACAACACCGGGCGACCACGGAGAGCGAGATATTGCTTAGGAACCGCCGCCTGCATGCGCGAGCCTGAACCGGCGGCGGGGATGATGGCCCAGATGCGCGTTTGCGAGATCACGCCCGGGCGTTCAGCGGGAAAATGGGGAAACGGCTAAGCGGCGACGCCGATGCAGTTGCGAATACGGTCGATGGCGGCCTCAGTGCCGATGCCCTGGATCGCGGCCACTTCGCGCGCGAGATACGCGCTCGCGGTTTCGAGCAGCATCGACTCCTCGAACGACAAACCCGACTGCTTCTTCCAACGCATCAAATCGCGCACCACTTCGCCCAACTCGAGGCAGGAGCCGGAATTGATTTTGCGCTCGATCTCTTTGCAGCGCTCGGTCCAGTTCCCGCCGGTGACACGGCGACGGCTCTTGGCCGAGAGAATTTTGTACAGTTCCTTCAGCTTGCGATTGTTAAGGAGGGGCCGAATGCCGCACTTGTCGGCGTTGTCTTGCGGAACCTTCACTGTCATTCGCGTTTCCGGGATGTGGATCACCCAGCACGCTTTGATCTCGCCGCCCACGTAAATCTCTTCCATCGCCTGTATGATGCCGACCCCGGCCGAAGGGTAGAAAATCGTATCGCCGATCTTGAAGCGAGGACGTTTGGACATACACTAACCTTCCTTTTTGGTGGTCCTAAGCAACTATGGGGGCTTAGTTAATAGTATTGTTAATGTTGTTGAAATTATGCCGGTAAGTACCCGGTATGACAAGCGTTTCGCCCTTAGATGATCTCTAAACCGTAACCGTCACCCAGTCTTCGCCGCACGGCTGCTTAAAAACCTCGTGAAATCATTGCTTAACCTTCCGCTCCCGACCGCCGCCGAAGAATCGATCGCCTGGCGGCGCCTGCTCGGTAGCGCCCCCGGGCTGGCCATTGCCGAAGCGGCGCGCGCAACTCAATCACCTCTGCTCGTCGTCGCACGCGATGTGCCAGCAGCATTAGAGCTCGAAGAAGCGGTTCGGTTTTTCCGCGGCAGCGACGGGTGGCCGGTGCGTGTGTTTCCCGACTGGGAATGTCTGCCGTACGACGTTTTCTCGCCGCACGCGGAGTTGATCGCCGATCGCCTATCGATCCTCGCGCGACTGCCGCAGTACTCGCGTGGCGTTATCCTCGTTGCCGCATCTACGTTGCTCGCGCGGCTACCGCCGCGCGCCTATGTCGCCGCGCAAAGTTTTCAGCTGCGCGTCGGCGACACGCTCGAACCCGAACGCTTGCGGCACCAGCTCACCGAGGCGTCGTATCAAAACGTGTCGCAGGTAATGGAACCGGGCGAGTATGCGGTGCGTGGTGGACTCATCGATCTTTACCCTATCGGCAGTCACACGCCGTATCGCATCGATCTCTTCGGCGAAACGATCGAGAGCATTCGCGAATTCGACGCGGCAACGCAACGCTCGAGCCGCGCCCTCGACGCGATCGAGCTGCTACCCGCGCGTGAGTTTCCGTTGACCGACGAGGCGATCCAACGTTTTCGACAAAGCTTCCGCGCTCGCTTCGAGGGCGATCCGCAACGCGTCGCGGTCTATCGCGATATCAGCCGTGGCATCGCAGTGCCCGGAATCGAGTTTTATCTGCCGTTATTCTTCGAGCACACCGCGTCGTTGCTCGACTACTTGCCGAGGGAAACGATTTGCATCCTCGACGACGGCGCCCAGCGCGGTGCGCGCGGTTTCTGGCGCGAGATCAACGATCGCTACGAGCAGCTACGACACGATGTCGAACGGCCGCTGTTGTCGCCGAACGAAGTGTATTGGCCGGTCGATACGCTGCTCGCGGGGCTGAACGCGCACCCGCAAGTGCTATTGATAGATCCGATGGATGGCGGCATGGAGACAGCGGCTTCATCCGAGGCAGTCGCGGTCGCGCCGCCGCCATCCCTGCCCATCGAGCCGCACGCGGAACAACCGTATCACAATCTCATCGCGTTCCTACGCGAGAACCGCGGACGCGTACTCCTGGTCGCCGAGACGCCGGGGCGTCGCGAAACATTGCGCTCGCTCCTCGCTGAACATGGGGTCGCCGTCGCCGACATTACCGACTGGACCGACTTTTGCCGCCGCGACGAACGCATCGGCCTCACGGCCGCCCCACTTGCCCGTGGACTGACACTGCATGGGGGTCGGGTAACGGTCATTACCGAACCGCAACTCTACGGCGAGCGCGTGGCGCAGCGGCGCCGACGTCGGCGCGACGAGCGCGACGCCGGCGCGGTGATCCGCGATCTCACGCAGCTGCGCATCGGCGACGCAGTGGTTCACGAAGATCATGGCGTCGGGCGCTACCGCGGCTTGCAGATGATCGACGTCGGCAACGGCGCCAACGAATTCGTCACGTTGGAATACGCGGATGGCGACAAGCTTTATGTACCGGTGTTGTCGCTGCAACTGTTGAGCCGCTATACCGGCACCGATGCCGAACACGCGCCGCTGCACAAACTCGGCGGCGATGCCTGGGACAAGGCGAAGCAGCGCGCGCTGCGCAAGGCGCACGACGCCGCGGCCGAGCTGCTGGAGATCCATGCACTGCGCGCCGCACGCCAGGGTATCGCCTTCCCGCCTCCCGACGCGCACTATCGCGCGTTTGCGGAAGAATTTCCGTTCGAAGAGACGCCGGACCAAGCGCGCGCAATCGATGAAGTGTTGGCCGACATGACCGCGGCAAAGTCAATGGACCGGCTGGTGTGTGGCGATGTCGGCTTCGGCAAGACCGAGGTCGCGATGCGCGCGGCGTTCCTCGCCGCGCATGCCGGCAAGCAGGTCGCAGTGTTGATTCCGACCACGCTGTTGGCACAACAGCACTATCAGAATTTTTGTGACCGTTTCGCCGGAACCCCCTATCGCATCGAGCTGTTGTCGCGCTTTCGCAGCAAGGCGGAGCAGGCGCAAACGCTCGCAGCACTCGCGGCGGGCACGGCTCACATCGTTGTCGGTACCCATCGTTTGCTGCAGCCGGACGTTCGCTTCGCGCAATTGGGGTTGATTATCCTCGACGAAGAGCACCGGTTCGGCGTGCGTCAAAAGGAGCGGCTGAAACAGCTGCGCGCAGAGGTAGATATCCTGACGCTTACCGCTACCCCGATTCCGCGCAGTCTCAACATGGCGCTGGCGGGCTTACGCGATATCTCCCTGATTACGACGGCCCCGGAAGGCCGCTTGTCGGTCAAAACGCTGGTTAACGAGTGGGACCGCGGCCTCATTCGCGAGGCCTGTTTGCGCGAAATCCGCCGCGGCGGGCAGGTGTATTACCTGCACAATGAGGTCCGCACCATCGAGCGCACCGCGCGGGAGCTACAGGAGCTACTGCCGGAGGCGACGGTCCAGATGGCGCACGGACAGATGCCGGAGCGCGAGCTCGAGCACATCATGCTCGAGTTCTACCACCGGCGCTTCAACATACTGGTGTGTTCGACCATCATTGAGTCGGGCATTGACGTTCCGACCGCCAACACCATCATTATCGAGCGCGCGGATAAATTGGGCCTAGCGCAGCTGCACCAGCTGCGCGGTCGCGTCGGACGCTCGCACCATCGGGCGTATGCGTATCTGTTGATTCCGCCGCGCGGACTGCTGTCGGCCGAGGCGCGCCGGCGCCTGGAGGCAATCGAATCGTTGGAGGAACTGGGGGCGGGATTCGCGCTTGCGTCTCAGGATCTCGAGATCCGCGGCGCGGGTGAGTTGCTCGGCGAGTCGCAGAGCGGGGAAATCGACGAGATCGGCTTTACGCTCTACGCGGAGTTATTGGCGCGAGCGGTGCAGACGCTGCAGCGCGGCGGCGAAGTCACGGCGGCGCGGCCGCCGGGTACCGAGGTGGATTTGCACGCGCCCGCGCTGCTACCGGAAAACTACGTCCCGGACGTGCACATGCGCCTGGTGCTGTATAAACGCATCGCCAGCGCGGCGAGCGCCGCGGCGCTGCAAGCGCTACAGGAGGAAGTGATCGACCGATTCGGCATGTTGCCGGAACCGGGACTGCTGCTGTTTCAGGCCGCGGCGCTCAAACTCCGGGCCGCGCCGCTCGGGGTCCGCAAGATCGACGCCGGCGCCAAGGGGGCGCGCATCGAGTTCGTGGAGAATCCGCCGATCGATGCGACGGCGGTGCTGCGGCTGTTGCAAAGCGCGCCGCGGCGCTATCGCCTGGACGGACCGAATCGGCTGCGGGTGATACAGGACATGCCGGACGCCGCCAGTCGATTGAAAACGATTACCGAGACGCTATCGGCGCTGACGACCGAGTCAAAACCGGAACCGCGTCGCGATACATCAGCAGCGCGGCGACGCTAAATATCGTTCCCTACCCGATCCGGGAACAACACGTCCTCGAACCCCAACAAACGCAAGTCCTTAAGCCGCATCGGGTAAAGGATGCCGTCGAGGTGATCGCACTCGTGCTGAACAACGCGCGCATGAAAACCCGAGACGGTGCGATCGATCGGGGTCCCATACTGATCGAAACCGGTATAGCGGAGCGAGTGATAACGCGACACGAGCCCACGCATACCGGGCACGCTCAAACACCCTTCCCATCCCTCTTCCATCTCCGCGCCGATGGGATGCAGGACTGGGTTGATCAGTACCGTTTGCGGCACCGCTTCCGCGCGCGGGTAACGCGGATTTGCCTCGACGCCGAAAATGACCACGCGCAACGAGACGCCTATCTGCGGCGCCGCCAAGCCGGCCCCGTGATAGGCGGCCATGGTATCGAACATGTCCACCAGCAACTGCTCCAGCTCGGGCGTACCGAACGCCGTCACCGGCGCCGCCTTTTGATACAGCGTCGGTTCACCCATCTTCAGGACACGTCGTACCGCCATCAGGATCCCCTACACCGCCGTCGCGTCGCGTGAGCGTTTTGCATCATGCGGGCGGTTCGGCAATACTATAGAGCGAATCTCGCATCAGGAAGAACCGTGCGTCGTTATTGGATGTTACTGCTGCTCAGCTTGGTAGCGGCCGGCACCGCAACCGCCGCCGCGCCCACGGCGCCCAGCGCGTATGAAGTCGAGGTGATCGTATTCGAGAATCGCCTGCCCGACCTCGATGGCAACGAGCAATGGGGCGCGGGGCCAGTGACGGCGCAAGAAGCGACCGATGCCATCGTCATCGGCGGCACTCCGACGGGATCGGATCTCGCCTCTGTCGCGGCCGCGCTCCAAAGCGATCCCCGCTATCGATTGCTCAGCCACCGGCGCTGGGTGCAGACGGCGGACAACAGGCCAGCAAGTTCGCCAGTCCTGCTGCGCACCGAAAATCGCGAGATCGACGGCTATGTACGGTTCTACATGAGCCGCTTCCTGCACGTCGAGGTGAATCTCGCGTTCCAACCGCAGGCGGCCGCCTTGGGCGGCGTCGATCCGGCGCCGACGCCATATCGCTTGAGCGAACAGCGCCGCGTCAGGAGTCAGGAGCTACATTACTTCGATCATCCGAAGTTCGGCGCGTTGGTGCGCGTCATTCCGGCCACGGCGGCCGCGCTCGGCAGCGATCGCTAAGCGCGACAGAGCAGCGGTATCGCTTGCTCCAATACGGTACGTACCCGTGCCATTCCTTGTTCCAGATTCCGCTCGATCTGCGGCAAGCTGATCACGCCCTCCACTTTGCCGGCGGCGCGGTTGGCGACCACCGCTATCGTGGCGTAACACAGTTCCAACTCGCGCGCCAACGCCGCCTCCGGCATGCCGGTCATACCGACAACATCGGCGCCGTCGCGCTCGAGCCGACGTATCTCGGCGGCGCTCTCGAAGCGCGGGCCTTGGGTCGCGGCATAGGTACCTTTTGCAGCGACCGCAATGCCGGCCCGGCGCGATGCGTCGATCAGAATGGTCCGCAGCGCATCGCAGTAAGGAAAGGTGAAGTCGACGTGCGTGACGTTACGGTGCTCACCGCCGAAAAACGTGTGTGCGCGCCCATAGGTGTAATCCAGAATCTGATCGGGAACCACGAGATCGCTGTCGTGAAGCGCATCCGCGATACCGCCGACAGCGGCGACGGCGATGACGTTGGTCACCCCGGTCTCTTTAAGCGCCCATACGTTGGCGCGATAGTTGATCGCGTGCGGCGGAATGGTATGACTCGGTCCATGGCGCGGAAGAAATACCACCTCTTGCCCGCATAGCTCACCGAATGTCATGGGTGCCGACGGCTCTCCATACGGTGTGCGCACGACTTCGCGTCGGGTGATGCGCAGATTTTTGAGTTGCGTCAGCCCGCTGCCGCCAATGATGGCGACCGCGGTCATTCGCCCACCTCGGCATAGATGCCGGGTGCGTTGCGCAGATATCCCTTGTAATCCATGCCGTACCCGAAGACATAACGATCGGGGACGTCGAGGCCGGCGAATTCGATCGTGATATTGTGCGGGCGTTGCCGTTGCTTTATCACCAGCACCGCCTTATAGACCTCGGCCGCCCCGTCTTGGCGATAGCGCCGCTCAATCGCCGCGAGCGTCGTTCCCTCGTCCAGGATGTCATCCACGAGCAGCACGATCCGCCCTTTTGGCGCCTCACTTGGGCCGACCCGCCAGTGCAGTTCGCCGCCGGTCAGTTGGTTGGTGTAACGCGTCGCATGGACATAGTCGGTTTGCAGCGGAAATTGCAACCGCGGCAGTAACATCCCGAACGGCACGACACCGCCGGTCATAACGCATACCAGCAGTGGATTGTGCAACGCCAGTCGTTTAGTAATATCGGCTGCCATGCGATCGAGCGCTTTTTCGACGACGCCCGCGTCGTAGAGCCGATCGGCGCGCCGCAGCACGGCCCACGCACGCTCCGGGGTAATATCGCTCAAGGGGGATTAATACGTAAACGTCACCGTATCGTCATCCATCGCTTGCGTGATGACGTAGGCTCCGCCAACCGTTTCTTCGATTTCGGGAATCAGCTCGTTGCCCCACAGCTCCAACGTTGGCGTGCAAACCTTGAACTTTACGCCCGCCTCGTGGGCATCCTTGATGAAGTCGTACACCGTCCGCGGACTCCCCTCTTGTACGCGCAGCTTTTCGGCGACTCCTTTGATCGCCAGCTCGCCAGCTCGCGCGGTCAGTATCACCTCAACGTCGTACTCCATCGCCGCGGCGACGGTCGCCTGAAAGAATGGTGCGCCGAGCTCCGCGGGGCTTTTCGGATCGGTGTTGACCATCACGATCATGAGCCTGTCCGCCATTTGATATCGACTCCGTCCAAAGGTGGCCGCGATTATAGCTTCGTCACGGTGACTGGAAAACCGGGGCTAACGCGAAGACGCACGCACAGGCGGAGAACGCGATGCCATGAAGTCGGCATACGCAAGAGCAATGCCACGATCGAGGTCCACCGTCGGCGACCAGCCGAGACGCGTCAGGCGGCTCGTATCGAGCAGCTTGCGCGGGGTGCCGTCGGGCTTCGTCGTGTCGAACACAAGATCCCCATCGAAGCCAACGACCGATTGCACCCGCTGCGCCAGCGCACGGATGCTCACTTCGGTGCCGGTGCCGATGTTGATCAGCTCGCCGATATCGCTCGCGTGCAATCGTTCCATCAGGAATACGCACGCGTCCGCCAGATCGTCGCTGTAAAGAAACTCACGCAGCGGCGATCCCGTGCCCCATACCGCCACGCTTGGCGCGCGCTGTACCTTCGCCTCGTGCATCTTGCGTATCAAGGCGGGCAATACATGGGCGGTATTGAGGTCGTAGTTGTCACCGGGGCCGTAAAGGTTCGTCGGCATGGCGCACAGAAAATCGGTCCCGTACTGGTGATTGTACGCGCCGCACATTTTAATGCCGGCGATCTTAGCGATCGCGTACGGTTCGTTGGTGTCCTCCAGCGGACCGGTCAACAGATAGTTCTCCTGCAGCGGCTGCGGTGCGTGCTTGGGATAGATGCAGCTTGAGCCCAGAAACAGCAGCTTGCGCGCGCCGTAGCGATAGGCAGCATGGATCACGTTCGCCGCGATCATCGTGTTCTGGTAGATGAACTCGGCGCGATAGGTATTGTTGGCCAGAATGCCGCCGACCTTGGCGGCCGCCAGAAACACGTACTCCTGTCGCTCGGCGGCAAAAAACGCCTGCACCGCCTGCTGGTCCGTCAGGTCTAGCTCGGCGTGCGAGCGCGTGACGATATTGCGGTATCCGCCTGCGTGCAAGCGCCGGACGATCGCCGAGCCGACCAGACCGCGGTGGCCCGCGATATACACCTTACTCAAGGGCGTCATGCTATTCGTGGCGGTCGGGCGAGGCGTATCCGTGGCGGCGGATCAGCGCATCGCGCTTCGCCGCCGCGAGATCGGCATCGACCATCTCAGCGACCAGCTCGTCGAAACTGATCTTGGGCTTCCACCCGAGCTTGGCACGCGCCTTGCTCGCATCGCCCAACAACGTCTCCACCTCCGTGGGTCGGAAATAGCGCGGATCGACTCGGACGATCGTCTGCCCCGGACGTAACGACGCCTCGGCGGCATCGGAAACGCGGCGCACGACGCCGGTCTCGTTCAGCCCCTCGCCTTCCCAATCGATGACGATGCCGAGCCGGTCGGCGGCACGCGCGATGAAATCGCGCACCGCATACTGCGTGCCGGTGGCGATTACAAAATCTTCCGGCTGCGGCTGTTGTAACATCAGCCACTGCGCTTCGACATAGTCGCGCGCATGGCCCCAATCCCGCCGGGCGTCGAGGTTTCCCATGTAAAGGCACTGCTGCAGACCCAACCGGATTCGCGCGAGCGCACGGGTGATCTTGCGTGTGACGAACGTCTCGCCCCGCACCGGCGATTCATGGTTGAACAGGATGCCGTTGCACGCGTACATGCCGTATGCCTCACGGTAGTTCACCGTGATCCAATAGGCATACAGCTTCGCCACCGCGTACGGCGAGCGCGGATAGAACGGGGTCGACTCGCGCTGCGGTGTTTCCACGACTTTCCCGTACAACTCCGAGGTTGATGCCTGATAGAACCGCGTTTTCCTTTCCAAGCCCACGATACGTATCGCTTCGAGTAAGCGCAGGGTGCCGAGCGCGTCGGAGTCCGCCGTGTACTCCGGCTCCTCGAATGAAACCTGCACGTGGCTCTGCGCGGCAAGGTTGTAAATTTCGTCCGGCTGAACTTGCTGTACGACACGAAGCAGACTGCTCGCATCGGTCATGTCGCCGTAATGCAGGATCAGGCGACGCTTGGGCTCGTGCGGATCCTGGTATAGATGATCGATACGGTCCGTATTGAACAGCGACGTACGGCGCTTGATGCCGTGCACTTCATAACCCTTCGCGAGCAGAAACTCTGCGAGATACGCGCCGTCCTGCCCCGTGATTCCCGTAATTAAGCACTTTTTCATATGTTCGTCCGAAACCGACTCAAAGCGCAAGCTTGCTAAGATAGTCGCGAAACTTCGCGCTTAGCTCGGGGTGCTCGAGCGCAAAATCCACGGTGGCCTGCAAGTAACCGAACTTGCTGCCGCAATCGTAGCGGCGACCGCTGAACTGGTAACACAGCACCTGTTCATGTTCTAACAGAGCCGCGATGCCATCAGTTAACTGGATCTCGCCGCCCGTGCCGGTGGGTACGCGCTCCAGCAAGGAAAAGATCCGTGCCGGCAAAATATAGCGGCCAACGACCGCCAGATTGGACGGCGCTTGGTCGGGTTTCGGTTTCTCCACGATAGCGCGCACGCGACTGATACGCGGATCGGCTCCGAGCGACTCGGTCGCGACAATGCCGTAGCTGCTGACTTCGTCCCGCGCCACGGCCTGCACACCGATCACCGCGCACTGGTATCGATTATAGACATCGACCATTTGCTGCAACACCGATGGTTCGGCGCGAATCACGTCATCCGCGAGGATGATTGCGAACGGATCGTCGCCAACAATTGGGCGCGCGCACAAAACGGCGTGTCCGAGACCCAACGCCTCCGGCTGACGCGTATACAGACACGAGACGTGATCCGGAAGCACACCGCGAATGGTCGCCAGCAAACTCTTTTTACCTTTGCTTTCGAGCTCCGTCTCGAGTTCCAACGCCTTGTCGAAGTGATCCTCGATCGAACGTTTGTGGCGGCCGGTAACAAAGATAAGCTCGTCCATCCCGGCCGCGACCGCCTCTTCCGCTGCGTACTGAATAATCGGCTTGTCGACCAACGGCAACATCTCCTTCGGGCTCGCCTTGGTCGCCGGCAAAAATCGTGTGCCCAATCCGGCCACTGGAAATACCGCTTTTATAAGTCGCTTCATCGACCGATCCCAAAATATTCAAAACCCAATCCGCGCACCTGCGCGGGATCGTACTGATTGCGTCCGTCGAAAATCAGCGGTTGCCGCATGAGGTTCTTGATGTGAACGAAATCCGGATGGCGGAACGGCTTCCACTCGGTCACAAGCGCCATCGCGTCCGCTTGCTTGAGCGCATCGTACTGATGTTCCACCAATTCGAGGCGCTTCGAATCGAACCACTTGCGCGGTAGATCGCGCCGCGCGACCTCCATCGCCGCCGGATCGTACGCACACACAGTCGCCCCGGCCGCGATTAACTCTTCCAGCAATGCGATCGATGGCGCCTCGCGCATGTCGTCGGTACCGGGCTTGAACGCCAGCCCCCACAGACCGATGCGCACATCCTTAAGCTGGCCGCGAAATCGCTCGTGGATCTTTTGAAACAACACGCGTTGCTGGGATTTGTTTCGGGC
>JBKHXU010000201.1:0-20190 GCA_046565865.1 Gammaproteobacteria bacterium
CCGCTTCCCGCTCCATCTGTGTGCTGTAACTCCCCGTCGCCGCCGCGCCGTTTAGGCGCGCGCGGTGCAGCAGTTGTTTCTGCGCCGCGCCCGCGTTCGCGCTCTTGCCACGCCAGGTTTCCATCACCGGCTGCTGCAGCGCGCGCGAGTAGGAGAACGTCAGCGGCCACGGCAGGTTCTTGTATTTCACGTTCATGGTATTGAGGTGCGCGGTCGCGTCTTCGTTCGATTGACCGCCGGAGAGGAACGCGACGCCCGCCACCGCCGGCGGCACGGTGTTGCGCAGACAACGCACGGTCCAGTCGGCAACCGCTTCGACGCCAGCGCGCTGGCTCGCGTTCAACCCCGATAGCACCATGCTCGCCTTGAGCACCATGCCCTCGTATGCGACACGATGCGATGCCAGCCGCTCGAACACGGTGCGCAATGTGGTGGTCGTGACGTCGTAGCAGCGCTCAATGCTGTGATCGCCGTCGATCAACACCTCGGGCTCGACGATGGGCACCAGGTCCGCTTCCTGGCACAGCGCGGCGTAGCGCGCGAGCGCCTCGGCGTTGGCGTGGATGCAGGCCGTTGTCGGGATGCCGGCGCCGATGGTGATCACGGCGCGCCACTTACAGAAGCGCGCGCCCATCGCCTTGTACTCTTGTAACCGGTCGCGCAGACCATCGAGACCCTCGGTGATCTTTTCCCCGGCAAACCCGGCCATGTCTTTGGCGCCGGTGTCGACCTTGATGCCGGGAATGATGCCCTGACTCGCCATGTATTGGGGGAACGGCACGCCGGCCGCAGTCGATTGGCGCAGCGTCTCGTCGTACAGAATCGCGCCGCTGATGTAGTTGCTTAGGCCCGGCGTTGCCAACAGCAGCTCGCGGTAACTACGGCGGTTCTCGACGTGGTCGTCGATGCCGACCTTTTTGAAACGTTTGGCGATCGTCGGGCTGCTCTCGTCCATCGCCAGAATGCCTTTGCCCTTCGCTACCATGGCGCGGGCCGTGGAATGCAAGGTTTCCAGGTTCATAGTGATTCCCTCCTGATGTGGTCCTTCGATGACCCGATCGGAAAATGTAATGCAGCGGCAGCGGCGACGCTACGCCTGATTCTGTTGAGATACTAGCTCGGTTGGCTCTTGCGCTCGCCGTCCTTGGCGTCGCGACACGACTGCGTTGCGCCTCGGCCGCGCCGTCCGGCGGCCCGGCGCTCGGCGGCGCGAACACACGTTAAGTGTCTTAGCGAATGCCCCACCTCGCCTTGACAAGCGACCCAAGGTTGATAGGCTATCGCCGCTTTTCGATCGTATCGCCCGCGCTACCGCCTCCGGCCGGCGCAACGTAAATTAAGTCAACGGCGATCCCAGGTAAAAACGCTTACTCAATTGCCTTCACAAAGGTAGGAGAATAGTTATGGCATTAGTTTCGTTGCGCCAGGTACTGGATCACGCGGCCGAGCACGGCTATGGCGTGCCGGCCTTCAACGTCAACAACCTCGAACAGATGCGCGCCATGATGGAAGCGGCGGCCGAGACCGACAGTCCGGTCATCGTGCAGGCCTCGGCCGGCGCGCGCAAATACGCGGGCGCGCCGTTCCTGCGTCACTTGATCCTCGCCGCCATCGAAGAGTGGCCGCACATTCCGGTCGTGATGCACCAGGACCACGGCGCGTCGCCGTCGGTATGCCAGCGCTCGATCCAGCTCGGCTTCTCGTCCGTGATGATGGACGGCTCGCTCAAGGAAGACATGAAGACTCCGGCGAGCTACGAGTACAACGTCGACGTCACCAAGCGCGTGGTCGACATGGCGCACGCCTGCGGCGTCTCGGTCGAAGGCGAGCTCGGTTGCTTGGGCTCACTTGAGACCGGCATGGCCGGTGAAGAGGACGGCTCCGGCGCGGAAGGCAAGCTCGATCACTCGCAGTTGCTGACCGATCCCGACCAGGCCGCTGACTTCGTGAAGAAGACCAAGGTCGACGCGCTCGCAATCGCTATCGGCACCTCGCATGGCGCGTACAAGTTCACGCGTCCGCCAACGGGCGAGATCCTCGCCATCGAGCGTATCAAGCAGATTCACAAGCGCATTCCGAACACGCATCTCGTGATGCACGGTTCGAGTTCGGTACCGCAGGATTGGCTCAAGATCATCAACTCCTACGGCGGCGACATGGGCCAGACCTACGGCGTGCCGGTCGAAGAGATTCAGCAGGGCATCAAGCACGGGGTGCGCAAGGTGAACATTGATACTGACTTGCGCATGGCGTCCACCGGTGCGGTACGCAAGTTCCTCGCCGAGAACAAAAAGGAATTCGACCCGCGCAAGTGGCTCGCCGCTTCGACCAAGGGCATGAAGGAAATCTGCAAGGCGCGCTACGAGGCGTTCGGTTGCGCCGGCATGGCGAGCAAGATCAAGCCGATCTCGCTCGAAGCGATGGTCAAACGCTACGAAAAAGGCGAGCTCGATCCGAAGGTGCTGTAAGTTTTATCGAGCGTGGTGAACCGAAAGGGGCGGGCGACCGCCCCTTTTTTATTGCGTGAGCGTCGGCGACGAATTGTGTAGAGTGACCGGTGCGTGTCGATCATGCCACCGAGTAAATTTCCCTGCCCCTGCTGCGGCTACCGCGTGTTCCGCTATCAGCCGGGCGGTCACGAGCGTTGCCCGATTTGTCTGTGGGAGGACGATCTGGCGCAACTGCGTTTCCCGTTGATGCCAGGAAGCGCCAACGCCGTTTCGCTCGAGCAGGCGCAACACAACTTCGCCGAGTTCGGCGTCGCCGAGCGTCGCAAGGCCGGCGATGGCCGCGCGCCGGATGCGGAGGAAAGCCGCGAGCAGGAATGGCGCCCGCTCGATCCCGTGCGCGACAACATCGAGGAGCCGGAACGCGGCATCGACTACGGCGATACCTACCCGCTTGCCGACACTACCGTGCTTTATTACTGGCGGGCGACCTACTGGCGTCGGCGCGCGAGTTAACTAAAAAAGCGAATCGCGCGGCCCAACACCGCTGACCCTGGGGAATTTCTCGAGACTCGGTAGACATGCGGGGCATCAGCGCGCGCACGCATGTCATTTCGGGTTTTTATCGGTCAGAAGAGAGGCGGATCCATCGCTGGGTGGCCGCAGCAGGGATGCCGGGGAATGTCATCAAAAGGAGCGGAAGTCATGAAAATGTACGCGCGGTTTGCCGCGATGATCGCGACCTCAACCATCGTGATGTTCGGGTTGATGTATCTCAACACCCTCGAGTTCGACCATGTGTTCTACAGCGAGACGCGGACTTACATGGCGATCATGATGGGCGCGGCGATGGCCATCATCATGCTGGGCTACATGTCGCACATGTACGCGAACAAGCGCGCGAATATCGGAATCTTCGTCGGCAGCGCCGTCGTCGCGCTGCTCGCGCTGTGGCTGGTGCGCAGCCAGGCGTCGATCGATGAGGTGTCGTACATGAAGGCGATGATCCCGCATCACTCCATCGCGATACTCACCAGCTCGCGCGCCGACATCGAGGATCCGCGTGTGCGCAAGCTTGCGGACCAGATCATCGAATCGCAGCGCCAGGAGATTGCCGAGATGAAGATGTTAATTGCGGAGCTGCAAAACCAGCGCTGAATCGGCCGCCCATCCGGCGAGTCGGTACGTCGTGGCATCGTTCCGGCGAACCTCCCGCGGACGCTATTGCGACGTTCGGCTGCGACGGCGGGCTACGTGGTCAAGTGGCTGGAACTCGAGCCGAGCTGGACGGTCGCCCGACCCCCGCTCACGAGGGCGAACGGCGCGAGCGGGTCCCGGAGGGAGACGGGGATTCGTATTCGATGCCGCGCCGCCTCGATCGGCCCACGGTGCCATGTAAGCGCTCACTGAACAAGTCACCGGCTTTGTCGGTGGTGAGTTAACCGCCGAGGGCGGCGGCTCGGCGGCCGTGCCGCCAACGGCATTAGGGCCATGGAACTACGCGGGTAAACCTTCACCGAACGGAGCATGCGCCCTGTTCCGAATGCCGTTGCTGCCAGGACGCCCCGCGCCGACGCGGCGCGTTCCGACCGGCGCGAGCGCCGCGTGCTGGGGGCGCTGCTGGCGCTCGCCGGCATCGGTAACGCGCTCGGGTACTTGTACTTCTTTGACGTGGTGTGGTCGTACGACAAGTTCATGCACGTCTACACCAGCTTCGCTGTCGCACTCACGATCGCCGCGCTGCTGCGCGCGGCACTGTTCGCGCGACTGCGCGCGCGTCCGGCGCTCGTGGTGCTGACGTTGGTGGCGTACGGACTGGCGCTGGGGGTGATCTGGGAATGGATCGAGTGGGTGGTCGATATTCGGGGATATCCGTCGGTCATCATGGGCAAGTCCGATACGATGATCGATCTCATCGCCGACGCTGTCGGCGCCGCGCTCGCCGGCGCCTGGATCGCGCGCCGGCTCGCGCACTAGTCGTGGCCCGGCCGCGTCGGCGCCCCGCGCGCTGGAGGCCGACGCGCGAGCGCGCTATAATGTCGGCTCTCCGTTGTCCCTTGGCGCGCGCGAGTCCGTCTCGCGATAAGCGCCGTTCGAAAGTTCACAGCGCTCGTCCGCTGACAATTAATCGGGTCCGGTCCGCCATGGGGCGGATGCGTCCTTCGTCACAATGCCCGATGGCCGATCCTTACGGCCGACATAACGATAAGGAGAAACGCCGTATGCCGTTAACAGAAGCTGAACCGGTCGCGCCCCCGTCGGGGCCGAAGATCGACGCGTTTTTCGCCAAACTCGCGCCGGCAGCGCGACGCCTGCTGCTGCTCGACTACGACGGTACGCTCGCGCCGTTTCAGGTCGACCCCGCGAGCGCCGAGCCGTATGCCGGCGTACGCGAGGTGCTCGACGCCATCATGCATGACCCCCGCACTCAGGTGGTGATCGTAAGCGGCCGCCCGGCGCGCGATATCTGGCCGCTGCTCAACCTCGCGCGCCGGCCGGTCGTCTGGGGTTCGCATGGCTGGGAGGTGCTCGACGCCGACGGCGAGTACCGGTGCGGGCCGCTCGATGCGCGCTCGCTGCGCGTCGCGTTGCACGACGGGGTATGGGTCGAGCGCGCGAAACAGCTCGGCGGGCGGGTCGAGATCAAGCCGGGTAGCATCGCCGTTCACTGGCGCGGCGTCGATGCGGCGCGCATTCCGGACATCCGCCACGTCGTGCGCGAGCACTGGCTGGCCCATGCGCGGGACTGGCGCCTCACGTGGACCGACTTCGACGGGGGCGTCGAAATGCGCGTCCCCGGCCGCGACAAGGGCTACGTCATCGAGAGTCTGCTCACCGCGTACCCGAACGCGGTGGCCGCGTATCTCGGCGATGACCTGACCGACGAGGACGCCTTCAAGGCGCTGAAGGACGCCGGTCTCAGCGTGTTGGTCCGGGCCAGTTACCGCCCGACCGTCGCGCACGCGTGGCTGCGCCCGCCGGAGCAGCTGCTCGAGTTCCTCGAGCGCTGGCGCGCCGTGGGGCGCAAGACGGCCCAATGAACTGGCTTCGGCACGAGTACTACGGCAACAGCACGCTCGATTGGCTCGCCGCCCTCGGTATCACGCTCGGGCTCGTCGTTGTTTTTTACTACGCACGGATGTTCGTTGTCGCGAAGTTACGCGCGTATGCCCAACGTTCCAGCGTGCGCATGAGCGGCTTCGTGGCCGAAGTGCTGTCCAGGACCTATTTTCTGTTCCTGTTCGTCATGGCCCTGTATCTCGGGCTGCAATTCCTCGATCTGCCGTTTCGGTTCACACGCGTGATCGACCGCGCGGTGGTGCTGGTGCTGTTGGTGCAGATCGCGCTGTGGGCGAACCGGGCGATTCACTGGTGGCTGGTCGGGACGAAAGCCAAGACGACCAGCGGCGACGTGGCCAGCACCACGACCGTCGGTGTGATCGGTTTCATCGCGCGCACGGCCCTGTGGTCGGTTGCGTTGCTGATGATCCTCGACAACCTCGGCGTCGATATCACGGCGCTGGTGGCGAGCCTAGGCATCGGCGGCATCGCGGTGGCGCTCGCGGTGCAGAATATCCTGGGCGATATATTCGCCTCGCTGTCGATCGCCCTCGACAAGCCATTCGTGGTCGGCGACTTCATCGTCGTCGGCGACGCCTTGGGCACGGTCGAGTACATCGGTATCAAGACCACGCGTGTGCGCAGTCTGTCGGGCGAACAGATCATCTTCTCCAACGCCGATCTGCTGAAGAGCCGCATCCACAACTACAAGCGCATGGCCGAGCGGCGCGTGCGCTTCGCGTTCGGTGTGGTGTACGAAACCCCGGCCGACGCGTTGGAGCGCATTCCGGCGATGGTGCGCGCGATCATCGAGGCCCAGGCACACACCCGGTTCGATCGCGCGCACTTTCAAAAGTACGGGGATTCTTCCCTGGATTTCGAGGTCGTTTATTACGTCTTGTCGTCCGAGTACAACGTGTACATGGACATTCAACAGGCGATCAACCTCGCGCTGTTCCGCGAGTTCGAACGCGAGGGCATCGCCTTCGCCTATCCGACGCGCACACTGTACGTCCGCTCGGCGAAACACGACGACGCCGAACAAGCGAGGGATCGGTGAGCGCGCGCCGCGCCTCCTTGATCGTGGTCTCCAACCGCCTGCCGTTCGTGCTGACGCGCGACGAGCGCGGCGGTTACAGCAGTCGTCCCGGCACCGGGGGACTGGTGACGGCGCTGTTGCCGGTGCTACGCGGTCGCGGCGGGGCGTGGGCCGGTTGGCACGGCGCCACCGAACCGGACGACGACATCCCGGCACTGCTCAACCAGGCAGCGACCAACGCCGGGTATGAATTGCGCCCGATCGCGCTCACCGCCGAAGAGCAGCGCAAGTTCTACGTCGGGTTCTCGAACGAGATCATCTGGCCGTTGTTCCACGACTTGCAGTCGCTGTGCAACTTCGACCCGTCGTACTGGCGCTGCTATTGCGACGTCAATAGCAAGTACGCCGGCGCGGTGGCGGATATCGCGACCGAAAACGACTTCATTTGGGTGCACGACTACCAGCTGATGAACGTCGGTGCGGAGCTGCGCCGCCGCGGCGTGAAATCGCGCGTCGCATTCTTCCTGCACATCCCGTTTCCGTCGCTCGATATCTACGCCAAGCTGCCGTGGCGCTTCGCGCTGCTGCACGCGCTGCTCGAATATGACAGCGTTGGGTTTCAGACCCTGCGCGACCGGCGCAATTTCCTGCAATGCGTGCGCACGCTGATCGACGACGCGCGCGTCGTCGGCAGCGGCTCGATCGTGACCATCGAGTATCGCGGGCGCCGCGTGCGCGTGGGCAGCTTCCCGATCGGCATCGACTACAACGACTTCGTCCGGCAGGCCTCGTCCGCGGCGGTGACGCAGAAGGCGAAGGCCCTGCGCGCGCAGCTGCCCGATCGCCAGTTGATTCTCGGCATCGACCGCCTGGACTACACCAAGGGCATCCCACATCGGCTGGAGGCGTTTGGCGATGCGTTGACGCGCTATCCCGAACTGCGCCGGCGTGTGACGTTGGTGCAGGTTGTCGTGCCGAGCCGCGAGGACGTGCCGCAGTACCACGATCTGAAGGCGCGCATCGAGGGCCTGGTCGGCGAGATCAACGGCCGTTTCACCGAACCGGGCGGCTGGGTGCCGATTCACTACGTGTTCCGGCCGCTCGACGCGGTGGATCTGCTGGCGTACTACCGGGCGGCCGAGATCGCGCTGGTCACGCCGCTCAAGGACGGCATGAACTTGGTGGCGAAGGAATACTGCGCGTGCAGTATCGAGGAAGACTGCGTGCTCGTGATCAGCGAGTTCGCCGGCGCCGCCGCGCAGCTGCAAAACGGCGCGCTGCTGGTCAATCCGTACGACATCGAGGGCGTGGCCGACGCCATCCAGCGCGCGTTTCACATGCCGCTCGCGGAGCGCCGCGCGCGTATGCGCCGCCTGCGACGCTCGGTGCGCCGGCAAGAGATCTTCTGGTGGGCCGATTCGTTCCTGCGCGCCGCGATCGCGCGCGACCTGCGCGCGTTTCCGTTGCCGGCCGACTATGTTCCGCGCAACGACGAGCGGCCGGGGCCGCAGACATACTAGGGAAGCCCGGAACGAGACCTCTTGTCATGTCGAGCGGAGCGAGAAATCCTCAACGTATGGCGATTCCTCATCGTCTGCAGCGTTCGGAATGACACGCGCGCTGGAAGGGCGTCCCCATCTCCGCGACCCGACGGGTGTTTAGCAATACCGCGTCGCTGTCAGCGCAACTTGCTGGTGAGCCAATCACGATCGCCGCGCCGTAACAGCGCGGTCACGTCGCCCGCATCGAGCGGCCGGCTGAGATAAAAACCTTGCACGTAGTCGCATCCTTGACGTTGCAGGAACTGTAATTGGTCGAGCGACTCGACCCCCTCGGCCACGACCCTGATACCGAGGTTGTGCGCCATGGCAACGATCGCGGTGGCGATCGCCATGTCTTCGGCGTCGCTGGGGATGTCGCGCACGAACGACTGGTCGATCTTTAGCCGATCGATAGGAAAACGCTTCAAGTACGATAGCGACGAATAACCGACGCCGAAATCGTCGATCGAAAACTGCACGCCCACGGCGCTCATCTGCCGCAGCAGGGCGGCGACCTCCTGGCCCTGGGCCAACATGCTTTCCGTGATCTCGACCTCGATCAATGCCGGCGGAATACCGGCGGTTTGGGCGATATTTATTAACGTGTCGCTCAAGCCCGGCGTCCGAAACTGGCCGACCGACATGTTGACGGCGATGCGCACGTCGGAAAATCCCAGCGCATGCCAGCGCCCGAGCTGATGGCAGGCGCTGCGCAGCACCCACTCGCCGAGCGGGACGATCAGTCCGGTGTCTTCCGCGATCCCGATGAACTGAATCGGCCCCAACAGCCCGCGTTCCGGATGCGCCCAGCGCACCAGCGCCTCGACGCTCACAACGGCGCCGGTGCGCGAGTCGAAGATCGGCTGATACACGAGGCGCAGCTCTTCGCGTTCGAGCGCGCGGCGCAGCGCGGTTTCGAGGCTCAGCCGCTCGAACGCCTGACGCGTCATCTCCTCGGTGTAGAACTGATAGTTATTGCGGCCCGAGTCCTTGGCGCGGTACATCGCCGCATCCGCGTTGCGCAGCAGGCCCTCGATCGATTCGCCGTCGCTGGGATAAATGGTGACGCCGATGCTCGCCGTCACGTGGAACTCGCGCTCGCCGACATGAAACGGATCGACGAACGCCTGCGCGATCTTCTGCGCCACGCGCCCGCCGTCGTCGGCATGGCCCATATCGGCGAGCACGATGGCGAACTCATCGCCCGACAGCCGCGCGACCGTATCGCCCTGACGCACTGACTGGCGCAGGCGGCGCGCCACCGCCTGCAGCAAGCGATCGCCGGCCTCGTGCCCGAGGGTATCGTTGATGTTCTTGAAGCGGTCGAGATCGAGCAGCAGCACGCCGACCCGCCGCCCGTGGCGGTGCGCCTCGATCATTGCCTGGCTTAAACGGTCGTTGAACAGCGTGCGATTGGGCAGATCGGTCAGTACGTCGTGGTGCGCGAGATACGACAACCGGTCCTCGGCGCGTTTGTGCTCGGTGATGTCGCGTGTGATGCCCAGCGCGTAGCGCTCGCTGTTTCCCGCATCGAGCGGTACGACGTAGGTCTCGAGCCAGCGCCGGGTGCCCTTGAAGCCGACGACCTCGAATTGCAGCGAGCCCTTGTCGCCGGCCAAGGCGCGCTCGGTCAAGGTGCGAAACGCGTCGCGGTGTTCCGGTGTGATCAGCGGATAGATGGAGCGCCCGACGATTTGCTCCGCGTGGTCGGCCTCGACCATCGACAGGCCAGCACGGTTCATCTGCACCAAGATCCCGCCCGGCGCTACCAGCTTCACGCATTCGGGTTCGGCCTCGATGATGGTGCGCAGGCGCTGCTCGCTCTCGCGCAGGGCCTGCTCGGCTTGGATGCGCGCGCTGATGTCGGTGATCAAACCCTCCAACGCGATCAATTCGCCGGCCTCGTCGAAAACGCCCTGGCCGCGCTCCCATACCCACTTGTGGGCGCCGTCGCGCGTGATCACGCGGTACACCAGCTCGAACGGACGCCTGGCGGCGACTGCCTGCTGCGTCGCTTCGATAGCCTGGGCGCGATCGTCGGGATGCGTCGCTTGCATGGCGGTGATGCGCCCGCTCGTGAAATCGTCGGGCGCGTAGCCGGTCAATTCGCGGACGCCTTCGCTGATGTACTCCATCGTGAAATTGGCGTCGAACCGACAGCGATACACCGCGCCCGGGACCGCGCTGATCAGCCCGGCCAGCCGGCGCTCGCTCTCGCGCAGCGCCTGTTCGGTTTGCTTGCGCGCCGTGATGTCGTGACCGATGTTGGCCAGCGCCATCGGTTTATGGGTCGCGGGGTCGGTGATCAGAAACGCGAACTGCTCGACCAGTACCGCTTGCCCGGTCACGAAATGCCGCAGCCGGAATTCGCCCTGCCAAAAGCCGCATTCAAAAATCGTCGGCAGAATTTCGTGTTCCATGCGCGCGATGTCATCGGGCATAAGGAAGTCGGCGATCTTCTTGCGGCGAACGTCTGCGGCGTCAATGCCGAGCAGGCGACAGCCGGCCGGGTTGAGATACATGGCAGAACCGGTCAAGTCGGCGATACCGATGAACTCGGTGGACGCCTCAACCAGCGCCGCGTACAGGCGCAGCTGCTCCTCCGCCTGCTTGCGCTCGGTGATATCGACGTGTGAGCCGAGCATGCGCAGCGGTTTGCCGTGCTCGTCGCAGATCAGCGCCGCTTGGGTCAAGATCCAACGATAGGAGCCGTTCTTGTGGCGAAACCGAAATTCGGTCTCATAGCTTGGCGAAGGATGGGCGAGGTAGGTCTGCACCTGCTCTAGCACCCGCGGTAGGTCGTCCGGGTGCACGCGCGATTTCCACTCGTCGAAGTCGTCGGCGATCTCGTCGTCGGCGTAGCCGATCTGCCGCTTCCATTGCGACGAGTAGTGCACGCTAGGCGTGCCAATCTCCCAATCCCAGAGCCCGACCGCGCCGGCGTCGGTCGCGAGTCGCAGGCGCTCCTCACTCTCACGCAACCGCCGTTCGTTGCGCCTACGCTCGCTAATGTCGTGAATGAATGCGCAGTCGTATTCCTCGTCCCCGAACGCGATGTAGTTGTCGGTGATTTCGACCGGCACTAACGTGCCGTCCTTGCGGCGAAACTGTGCTTCATGTGTCAACGAACCGCGCCGCTTGATCTCGGCCCAGTGCGTTCGCCATGACATGGGGGTCGCCGCTGGTGTGCACTCGGACACGTTCATGCGCAACAGTTCGTCGCGGCGGTAACCGAGGATCCGGCACAGCGCATCGTTGACGTAGAAGTGCGAACCGTCCGGGCGCACCCAGGAGGCGCCGACGACAGCCTGATCAACGGCAAACTGCGTGAGCTTGAGACGGACGTCGGTGCGCCCGTCCGGGGTACCGCCCATGGTTGCTCCCTGCAAGCGCCGAGTAGTGGGTGACGCCGGTAACGGGGAATCTATGTCGGCAGTCTTGGTGCAGTATAGGCCCCGTGGTTTTAGGGGTCACTTAAAAGTTAAGGGAAAAACCGAGCTAAACGCGGCGCCACCCCCCGTTGTGCAGGCCGGCGATGGTGTGCCGACCGACGGCATAGCGCACCAGGCGCAATGTGGGATGCCCGACCGCCGCCGTCATGCGCCGTACCTGGCGGTTGCGGCCCTCGGTCAGCACCATTTCGATCCACGATGTTGGAATCGCCTGGCGCACGCGAATCGGTGGCACGCGTGGCCAAAGTTCGGGTGCGGGAATCCGCCGCGCCTGCGCCGGCAATGTGATGGTGCCGTCGAGCGCAATGCCGCGACACAGTTGTTCGAGCGCGCTATCGCTCGGTTCGCCTTCGACCTGCGCCCAATAGACCTTCGGCTCTTTGAACCGCGGATCGGACAGGCGCTGCTGCAATTTGCCGTCGTCGGTCAGCAGCAGCAATCCCTCGCTGTCGCGATCGAGCCGCCCGGCGGGATACACATTCGGCACTGGAATATAGTCGGCGAGCGTAGGTCGGCCTTGCGCGTCGGTGAACTGCGTGAGCACGCCGTACGGCTTGTTGAAAAGGATGAGCACGGAACGCGCCGGGTACGTGGAGTGCAGGCATGCTAGCGTCCGCACCTCGCCCTCACAAGTCCCGCTGGAACACACGGCGCCGGATCTTGGTACCATAAATCGATCGTCATCATCGGGATAAGCCCATGCCTCTGGTGGATATGCGCGACATGCTGCGGCACGCGCACGAACACAAATATGCCGTTGGCGCGTTCGATCTCGTGAGCCTCGATTTCCTCGAAGCGATTGTGCGCGCGGCCGAGGCCAAGCGCGCCCCGGTGATCTTGAGTCTCGCCGAATCGCACTTCGAATACTTCGACTTCGAGCTCGCCATGGCGGCGACGGTGGCGGCCGCGCGGCGCGCGCGCGTGCCGGTCGCGATTCACCTCGATCATGGCGCGAGCCTCGAGTCCGCCGTGCGCGGCGTGCGCCTCGGTTGCAACGGCGTCATGGTCGATGCCTCGCATCTGCCGTTCGATCAGAACGTCGCGGCCACGCGCGCCGTGACCGACATGGCGCATGCGTGCGGCGTGCCGGTCGAGGGCGAGCTGGGTTACGTCGCCGGGGTCGAGGGCGAGGATGCGTACAAGCATCCGGGCGAGGTCGTGTATACGTCGGTCGAGCAGGCGCGCGAGTACGTCGCGCGAACCGCGGTCGATTTTCTGGCGGTATCGATCGGCACCGTTCACGGGCGCATGCGCGGGTACCCGAAGCTCGACATCGAGCGCCTGGCGCAGATCAATCAGGCGTTGCGCATCCCACTGGTGATTCACGGTGGCACCGGATTGGCGCCGGAACAGTATCGCGCACTCATCGCTAACGGCGTGACCAAGATCAACTACTACACCGCGCTCGCGGACGCCGCCGGCGCGCGCATCCGCGACAACGTCGCGCGCGATGCGCGCGCCGGCTACACCGGGCTCGTGAGGGGCGTGCGCGCGGCGATCGCGGCGGAGTGCGAGCGCATGATCGTGCTTTTCGGCGCCGAGGGGCGCGCCGACGCCGTGCTACACAGCGCGCGGCGCTGGCGTGAGGTGGCGCATGTCATCCTCTACGACGTCGACGGCAAGGACAATGGCACTGTGGAGCAGATGATGGCGCGCGGCCACGCCGTGCTGAGCAACATCCCCGGCGTGCGCCAAGTCGCGACCGGGCGCGCGGTGGATGGCGAGGCGCGTTATCCGTTTTGCTGGCTCATCCGTTTCGCGCAAGCGCCGGTCATCGACAGCTATCGCACGCATCCGGCGCACGCGGCGTTTGCGAATCAGGAATTTCGTCCGCGCGCCAAGGACCGGATCAGCATCGACTACGAGTTGATAGACCCGTAATGCCGATTTCGCCACCTTAGGTAAAGCCAATACTTTTCCCGGCCATTTCCCGGGTAATACCCGATGTCATCGAAAGGGTATTGGGATAGTGTCGAGGCGTATGCCTCTAGGGAAGGAATAAACATGATGCGCGCTCGATGGATATCTTGGGCAATGTGGACGGTGCTGACGCTAGCGGCTTGCAGTGGGAACCCCGACGATACTCCGGAACCAGTGCCCAACCCCGCCGCGCCATTGCCCAACCCGCCGACCACACCGACCCCCCCAAGCTCGCCTGCACCGCCGCCGCCCGCCGCACCGACCGGGCAGACCGTGATCTACGAAACGTTTGTCAGCGCCACCGAATCGAATCTATACGCCATCGACGAAGACGGAACGAACCCACGGACGCTGGCGAGCACCGCGCAGCGCGAACACTTTCGCGGCGTGTCGCTCGATGGCTGGGTGATTTACGATCGTGACGTGAGTGGGGGTGGCTCCGAACTGGTGAGCGTGCGCATTGCCGACGGCGCCGAACGCGTATTGGATAGTTCATCCAGTGGCAAGCTGTTTCGTGGCGTCACCGCTGACAACCGCGTGGTCTATCAGATCAGTTCGCCCACTTCCGGCGGAATCAATAGCGTACGGCCCGACGGTACTGCCCCGGTGGTTTTGGTGAACGAGCCGTCGGCGAACGCCGAGTTTATCGACGCCATGCCCGACGGTAGGGTGTTGTATCAACTGTGCCGCCGTGTGACGGGTGATGTCCCGCGCTGCGACGCGGATGGTTTGTACAGCGTCGCGGCCGACGGCACCGATCGACGTCTGTTAGCAGCCGGGATGCCACGCGTCGCGCTGACGACCGCAGACGGGCGCGTGCTGTACGAAGTCGGCGGCGATATTTTCAGCGTCCCGGCCGCCGGCGGCGCGGCGGTCGCGCTCGCGAGTTCCCCGGACCACGAATGGAATCCGCGCCTGCTGCCGGACGGCCGGGTGCTCTACGCGCGCCAAGTGGCAAATCAATGGGACGTCTATCTCGTCAATGCCGACGGCAGCGGCACCCGGCCGTTGCTCACGAGCAGCGACGACGAATTCGTATCCGGGATTACGCTGGCGGGGCGCATCATTTACGCGCGCCGCGACACCGCCGGGCGGGATAATCTTTACGCCATCGATGCCGACGGTACGGGCCTCGCTGTGCTCGGTGACTCCACCGACGGTGAGTCGGTGCGATACGTTACCGCCGAGCGCGTGGTGTACAGCACGCGGCGCACCGCCGGTATGGTGCAGGACGATTTGTACAGCGTGCGCCTTGACGGCACCGATCTGCGCATATTGGCGGACAGCCAGGAGTTCGAGTGGTTCGAGGACATGGCGCCGGATGGCCGCGCCGTTTACATGCGCTGTATCGCCGCACCCGGCGGCCCGTGCGGCGACCCGACGGCACAGAGCGATCTCTATAGTGTTCCGCTTAACGGCGTCGGCACGACGGCGCTGGCGTCGACGAGCGAGTTTGAAGTGTTCCGGGCGGTGACCGCGAACAATCGCGTGATCTACGAACGGATCAATAATGGTCAACACGATATTGGCAGCGTAAAGACGGACGGCACCGAGGCGCGCGCGCTGACGAGCAACACCGCCGACGAACGCTACCAAAGATTGTATTGATTGTCCGCTCGAGTGCGCTACTTGTTGACCACGCGGGTCGCCCGCGCAGGTTTGCCCGATCGCTTCTGCCGGATCTTGGCGATCTCGCGATCGAACTTCTCGCCGATCTCCTGGCCCTGTTCGCGCACCAGCGCCAGAAACGATTGCGCGATGATCGACACGTTCTTGTCGCGCGGGTGAACCAGGTACCAGTGGCGCTCGATCGGGAACCCCTGCACGTCGAGGATCGCGATCGGTCCGTCGGTGCCCTCCAACGCCAGCGCGTGCAGCGACATCACCGAGATCCCGAGATTGGCGCTGATGACGTGCTTGATCGCTTCGTTGCTGGCGAGTTCCATGTGCGCCAGCGGCGGCGCCAGGCTCTTCGATTCGAAAAGCCGAATGACGGCGGCGCGCGTGCCCGAGCCGCGCTCGCGCAAGATAAATGGCTCTTCGAGCAAGCGTGTCAGCGGAATATTTCGCACGCCCACGAGCGGATGGTCACGGCTCGCCATCACCACCAGCGGATTCGGCACCAGCGGATACGCGGCGACGTCGATCTCCGGCGGCGGTTGCCCCAGGATATAAAGATCATCCATGTACGCGACGATGCGCTCCAGCAAATGCTCGCGATTGGTGACGCTGAGCGAGACATCCACGCCCGGATAGCGCTCGTGGAACTGACCGAGCAGGTACGGCGCCAGGTACTGCGCGGAGGAGATGACGCCGAGGCGCAAGGTGCCGCGCTTCAAGCCCTTCATGTCCTCGACCTTCATCTCGAAGTTGGCGAGCGCGTGAAACACCTCTTGGCACACGGCGTACAGCTCGCGGCCGGCGTCGGTTAGGTGAATGCGATTGCCGTGCTGTTCGAACAGCGGCAGGCCGATGGCGTCGGTGAGCTTTTTGAGCTGCATCGATACCGTCGGCTGCGCCAGGTACAGCTCTTCGGCGGCGCGGGTGAAGCTCGCGAGCCGGGCGACGGCCTCGAAGGTTTGGAGCTGGCGGAAGGTGGCATGCCGCGCGAGCGCGCCGATGGTGCTACCGCGCTTGGCGTCGGGGACATGCCGCGTACTCATGAGAAATACTGTAGGGCCGCGGCGCGAGAATTACAAAGAAAAAATCGGCCCTTGAGAAGGGCGGCGCACGGCTAATCCGGCTCGGAGACCTCGCCGGCCCGGCGTTTGCGCGGCAGGATCGAGATATCGGTGACGATCGCCTTAAGCCGGTGCCCTTGGCGCATCATGGCGTCGATATCCTCCAGCACCTGGTACAAGCGCGCCTCGGACAGGATGATGTAGATGAGGATATTACTGTCGATATCGAGCATCCCGGTCTGCACCCCGAACGCGCCGGCGCCGCTGGCCGATACCACGGTATAGCCGCCGATGCCGCGGCGGCGGGCGGCCTCGATCACCATGCGCTCCAGCTCGCGCGCGGTGATGATGGTCAACAGCTTCTTTTGTTCGAGCGCTCTCATGTCCGATCTCCGGGTGCGACCCGTTCAGCCGCCGGCCAACAGCGTGGCCAGTCGATGGTAAAGGGGAATGCCGACGACCACATTGAAAGGAAATGTGATGCCGAGCGACAACGTAAGATACAACGACGGATTCGCCTCCGGTACCGCCAGGCGCATCGCCGGCGGCACCGCGATGTAGGATGCGCTCGCCGCCAGCACCGCGACCAGTGTCGTGCCACCGACGCCAAAGCTGAGCGCGTAGTGCCCAATCGCGATACCGATAACCGCACTGACCAACGGCATCGCCACACCGAAAACGGCGAGCACCATGCCGACACGGCGGAACTCCTCGATACGCCGCGCCGCCTCCATTCCCATCTCCAGCAAAAACAGACACAGCATGCCCATAAAAATGTCGTTGACGAACGGACTGATCGCCTCGAGCGCCTTGGGCGCGGCAATGGCGCCGATCGCCATCGAGCCGAGTAGGAGCACGACACTGCCGTTGGTGAATGCCTCGTGCAACAACGACGAGCGATTGCGCGCGGTGGGATTGTCCTCGCCGTTGCGCGCGCCTTCGAGTTGGCGCGCGCGGGCGGCGAGCAACAGGCCGGCGACGATCGCCGGCGACTCCATCACCGCCAGCATGATTACCGGGTAGCTTTCGAACTCGACACCACTGCTGCGCAGGTAGGCGATGGCGGTGAGGAACGTACCGGCGCTGACCGAGCCGTAGTGCGCGGCGATGGCGGCGGCGTTGAGCGCATCCACTTTGCGCGTCGCGACCAGCACGGCGTAGCCGAGCAGCGGCAGACTGATGCCGAGGACGATGGCCCAGAACACGGCGTTGACCGCCGTCATCAAGTCGGCGCGTCCGAGCTCGTGGCCGCCGTGGATGCCGATGGCGACGAGCAAATAAATCGAGAGCAGCTTGGCAAGGTCCGGCGGGAAGCGCAGGTCCGAGCGCACCACGCGCGCGAAAAAGCCGAGCGCGAAAAACAGCACGGCGGGAACAAGCAGGTTCGACAGATCGGGCATCGTCACACCTCGTCGTCCGGGCCCTGGCGGGCGGCGTCGTGAATCATGCCTGACGACGCGGTGGCAAAAAAATAGACAATCTTGATCGCTTCGATTTATCCCGATCTATGTGTCGGGTCTTCCGCGGGGATCACCAGCAGGGAGAATCAATGCGTTGGGAG
Source organism: Gammaproteobacteria bacterium (assembly GCA_046565865.1). GTDB lineage: Bacteria > Pseudomonadota > Gammaproteobacteria > Acidiferrobacterales > Sulfurifustaceae > JBKHXU01. The sequence continues at coordinate 17,702 of JBKHXU010000201.1, forward strand.
ATTGCTTTGTCACCTTCGGCTCCTCGCAATGACAGTGCTGGACTTTATTGACGCTGTTAATTGGCGACCTTCTTTGGTGTGGCAACGGCGCCAGCGAGCCAGTCGGCGAAATTCAGCAGCTCGGGAATCGCCTGCACCGGTTCGAGCCCGTTCTCCGGGCGAAACGCGAGCAGCGCGTCGTCGCGGATTTCGACGTAAAACCCCGGGTGCTTCAGCAGATGTTGCATCAGGCCCGCAACGAGAAAATCACGCGCGCGCGCCGGGTCGTCGGCATAGGCGCGGTAATGGCTGGCGAACGCGTGATCGAGCCCGTTTACATCCACATCGCCGTAGTCGGCGATGAGATAGCGTTCGAGGTAATTGCCCGGCGTCACCGCCATGTTCGGTAAATCCACCGCGGCATCGCCCGGCGGACGCAGCACGATCACGGTGTGGCGGTGCTCGACGTAATAGTCCGGCGCAGCGGTGTGGCTGTAGTCGAACAGCTTTACGTGACAGCCATGATAGATGCCGGTCATGGCATTGGTCTCCTCGCGATCGGAGCCGCGGCGCAGATACACGAAGTCGTGTTGGTTGAGCGTGGCCACGGTGTCGGGCGCGAACGCAAAGCCGTGGCGTTGCGCCACCTCGGCCATCATCCGTTCGCGCGTGGAGCGCTTTTCGCGCTCCTTGATGAAGCGCATATCTTGTATGCGCGTCGATAGCGGGTGACTGGTGAACGGGTGAAAGCGTTCGAGCCCCTGGATCGCGAATGGCCGGTCGTGGCGCACGCATTCCTCTTGGAACTGATGCAGATACTCCATTGTCGTGTGATCGATGATGCGCCCGGATTCGCTCAGCGTGAGCGTGACGCCGGACTGGCTCGGCACGGCGGCGAGCGCGCGGTCCAACGGAAACAAATTGAAGCCGACCAGCGAGGTCAGCGACAGCTGTGTCTGTGCCCGGCCGCCCTCGGACTCGTGCTTGGCGCGAATCACCGGGCTGCGAAACAGGCCGAGCAGGTTGGATGCCAGCGTGCGCAGCAGCTGCGCGAAGGTGACGCGCCCGGTCAGCACCAGCCGCAACGACGGTGTCAGCAGATAGCCGAGCAACAAAATCTCCGCGGCGACGCCGATCAGGATGCCGACGAGTAAGTCCGTCGCCAGTATGGCGGCCACGGTAATAAGGAAGATAACGATCTGATCGCGGCCGATCGCATAAGTGCGGGCGAACACCGTCGGTTCGCACAGGCGCCAGCCGACGTAAACGATCACCGCGCCGATGGCGGCGAGCGGTATGCGGCTGATGAGTTCTTTGGCGAAAAACAGAAAAATCAGCAGAAACACCGCATTATGGAAGTTGGCCCACAAGGTGCGCCCGCCGGCGTCGATGTTGGCGCGGCTCTTGATGCCGCCCGGGATAATAGTGAGGCCGCCGAACAGGCTCGACAGCAGATTGGAGACGCCCATGGCACGCAGCGTCGTGTTTGGCTGCGACTTGCGTTGATACGGGTCGATCTTGTCGACGGCGCGAATCGTCGCCAGCGACTCGACGCTGTCGATGAGGGTCAGCGTGATGACGATCAATAGTATGCTGCCCCATAAATCCGGCCGGTTCCACACAGTGTCGAACGCCGGCAGCGTGATACCGCCTTCGAGCACGTTGTCCGGCATCTTGATCAAATATGCCGCGTCGAGGTCGAACACGTAACCCAATATCACACCGATGGCGCACACGGTGAGCGGCGGGGGTATCTTGCGCAGCGAGATGCGGCGGGTGCGATTCAAATAGAACATGAGGAACAGGCACAGAGCGCCGATGACGAACACGGACGGCGCTATATTCATGAAGCTCTCGGGCAGTTTCAGGATCGAGCCCGGGATGGTCTTGCCCGGCGGCGACAGATCGCCGAGCAGCGCCGGCACCTGCTTCACGATGATCATGATGCCGATCGCCGCGAGCATCGCCTCGACCACCGTCACCGGCAGGAACATCGCGACCAGATTGCCGGCGCGAAAGAAACTGAGCAGGATCATGACCACGCCGGTGAGGCAGATCGCGACCAAGAGCAGCGGATAACCGGCGGCGAGATCGCCGTCGCCGAGCAGCAGCATGCCGGCGAGCAGCGCCGGGGCGAGCCCGGCGGCGGGGCCGCTGATGGTGACGTTGGCGCCGCCTAAGAACGGGAACACAAAGCCGGCGATGATCGCCGAGATGAGGCCGGTGACGGGCGGCGCGCCCGAGGCGATGGCGATGCCGAGCGACAGCGGCAACGATACGAGCGCCACCTGCAATCCGGCCAGCAGGTCGTAGCGCCAGTGTTTTAATCCCGCGAGGCCGTTGTGCGGCTTCTCCTCCGCCTTCACGTTCGAGGTACTCCCGTGCGCGTGCGTGACCCGTGGTCGGTTGCCGATGCTAACCTAACAGCGCGCATCGCGGTACACGAAATAAAATTTCGCGATGGCGTCGATCGACGCCGATCTATAGCGCGGAAATCCAGCGGCGGGACG
>JBKHXU010000202.1:0-8231 GCA_046565865.1 Gammaproteobacteria bacterium
GACTACGTCGGCGATTTGCTGGAAGGGGCGGAGCGATGAACGCGCTCGCCGCGCTCGGGCGGTGGTCGATGCAGCGCGTGGAGCGCCTCGGTTGCGCCAGCCTGTTCCTGTATGAGCTTCTATCGAGTTCGCTGCGTCGCGCCTCGCACCGCGGCCCGGGGTCGGGGCCGCGCAAGGCGCTGCGCCTCGTGGTGCAGCAGATGTACGTGGTCGGTGTGTACACGCTCCTTATTATTGTCGTGTCGAGCCTGTTCGTCGGCATGGTGCTCGGGCTGCAAGGCTACTCGACGCTGGTCGATTTCGGCGCCGAGTCATCCCTAGGGCTGCTGGTCGCGTTGTCATTGACGCGCGAGCTTGGCCCCGTGATCACGGCGCTGCTGTTCGCCGGCCGCGCCGGCTCGGCGTTGACGGCGGAAATCGGCCTGATGAAGGCGACCGAGCAGCTCGCGGCGATGGAGATGATGGCGGTCAATCCGATGACGCGCGTGATCGCGCCGCGCTTCATCGCCGGCCTCATCTCGCTGCCGCTGCTGGCGGCGCTCTTTACCGCGATCGGCATCTGGGGCGGGCACTTGGTCGGCGTGGCGCAGCTCGGCGTGGATGCCGGGACGTACTGGTCGACGATGCAAAACGGCGTCGACTTCTACGACGACGTGCTGAACGGCCTGCTCAAGGGCGTGGTTTTTGGCGCGGTTGTGAGCTGGATCGCGGTATTCGAAGGTTACGATGCCGAGCCGACATCGGAAGGCGTGGCCTCGGCCACGACGCGCACCGTGGTCAGCTCGTCGCTCGCGGTGTTAGGCTTGGATTACGTGTTGACGGCATTGATGTTGTCAGGAGGCGGGTGATGGCGGCAAAGAGAACCGTGGAAATCGCGGTAGGGGCATTCGTGGCCGCCGGCATTGCCGCGATCGGCATGCTGGCGTTCAAGGTCGGCAACCTTGCCACCGCCGAGGTCTCGAACCCGTACCAGGTCAAGGCCAACTTCGAAAACATCGGCGGGCTCAAGGTCAAGTCGCCGGTGACCATGGCCGGCGTGCGCATCGGGCGCGTGGCGCATATCGGCTTCGACAGTGACCGCTATCAGGCCGTGGTCACGCTCGACATCGATGGCAGCTACGACAGGATACCGGCCGACAGCAACGTATCGATCCTGACCGCGGGGTTGCTCGGCGAGCAGTACATCGGCATGGAACCCGGCGGGGCCGAGGAGTATCTAAAAGCCGGAGACACGATCCAGCTCACGCAGTCGGCGCTGGTGCTGGAGAAACTGATCAGCCAGTTCCTGTTCAGCAAGGCCTCCGAGTCGCCGGACAACAAGGCGAACGGAAAATCCGCGCCGTAACAACCGAGGTCATCATGAAGCGTTTCTTGACGGCGGTACTCGCATTGCTCGTCATCGGCACGGCGCAGGCGGCGACGCCGCCGCCCGACCAGCTGGTGAAGGAAAACATCGCGCGCATCATCGAGCTGCTGAAGAAAAATCGCGATGCCTATACGCGCGACCACAAGAAACTCTATGCCATGGTGCACGAGCAGGTGCTGCCGCACTTTGACTTTCGCGTGATGTCGCGCTCGGTGCTCGGGCGCTACTGGCGCGAGGCGAGCGAGGAGCAGCGCGAAAAATTTGTGAACGAGTTTCGCGATCTGCTAGTGCGCACCTACGCCACGGCGCTGCTCAAGTACACCAACGAAGAGGTGCGCTACCTGCCGTTTCACTTCAACCCGAGCGACAAGACCGCGCTGGTCAAGACCGAGGTCATTCAGCAGGGCGGCCCGTCGATACCGATCCAGTACAGCTTTTACCAGACCGAATCCGGCTGGAAGGTGTACGACGTCGCGATCGAGGGCGTGAGCCTCGTTACCAACTACCGCAGCACGTACGCCACCAAGGTGAAGAGCGAGGGCTTGGACGCGCTCATCAAGAGCATGAGCGATGCCAATCGCAAGGGTCAGGTCGATCCCAAGGCGCCCGGCAGCGCCGCCGGGGCCGCCAAGCAGTGAGTTCCACCGACGTCGCGCTGAACGCGGACGGCACCATCGTCGTCAGCGGTTCGCTCAGCTACGACACCGCCGCCGATCTGCTCGCGCGCACGCGCGATGCGCTGCGCGCCGGCAGCGGCGCGGCGACCATCGATTTGCGCGGCGTCGAACGCATGGACAGCGCCGGCCTCGCGCTCATGGTCGAGTGGCTGCGGCTCGCGCGCGCGGCGCAGCGGCCACTCAGCTTCGTCCACCTCTCCGAGCAGTTGTGCGAGATGATCCGGGTGCATGACCTCGGTCGTACGCTAGGTGTCAATCACGTCTAATCCGACCGCCGTCGCCATCGCGGTTGAGGCGGTGCACAAACGCTATGGCGCGGTCGCAGCCTTAAACGGCGTTACGCTACAGGTGCGGCGCGGCGAGTTCTTCGGTCTGCTCGGGCCGAACGGCGCCGGCAAGTCCACCCTCATCAGTATCATCGCCGGACTGACACGCTTCGATTCCGGTCGTGTCACCGTGCTCGGTCGCGACGTCGTGCGCGAGTACCGGCACACACGCCGCGCCATCGGTGTTGTGCCGCAGGAAGTCGTGTTCGATCCGTTCTTCAGTGTGCGTGAAGTATTGGAGATCCAATCCGGCTACTTCGGCATCGCCCGCCGCGCAAACGCCGCCTGGATCGATGAACTGCTCGATACGCTGATGCTGACCGACAAGGCCGGCGCCAATATGCGCGCGCTTTCGGGCGGCATGAAGCGGCGCGTCATGATCGCGCAGGCGTTGGTGCATAGGCCCGAGGTGCTGGTGTTGGACGAACCGACGGCGGGGGTCGATGTCGAGCTGCGCAAGTCGCTGTGGGCGTTCGTGCGCAAGCTGCACGCGCAGGGCATGACCATCGTGCTCACGACGCACTATCTGGAAGAGGCCGAGACCTTGTGCGAGCGCATCGGCATCATCGACCGCGGCGAGCTGATCGCGCTTGACACCAAGGCGTCGCTGCTTGCGCGTGGCGCGGGCCGCAGCGCGCGCCTCACGCTCACGCTGGCGCCGCCGATCCCGGCGCTGCCGCCCGCGATCGCGGCGTTGGTGCGCGAGCAGCGTGAAAATCAGATCGAGTTCGAACTCAAACGCGACGGCGCTTCGATCGTGACTGTGCTCGACGGCATGCGCCAGGCCGGCGCCACGATCCGCGACATCGCGATCGAGGAGCCGAAGCTCGAAGATGTGTTCGTCGAGCTGACGCGGCGCGGGCGCCTATGAGACTGCTCGGCTTCTACACCCTGTTCTATAAAGAAGTGCTGCGCTTCACCAAGGTGCTGCTGCAAACGCTGCTCGCGCCGATCGTGACCGCGCTTCTGTACTTGCTGGTGTTCGGTCAGGCGTTGGCGGATCGGGTCGATGTTTTCCCGGGCGTCAGCTACACCGCGTTCCTCGTCCCCGGCTTGGTGATGATGTCGGTGATCCAAAACGCGTTCGCCAACAGCTCATCGAGCCTGATCCAGTCGAAGGTGACGGGCAACTTAGTGTTCATCCTATTAGCGCCGCTCTCGACCGTCGAATTCTTCGCCGCGTTCATGGCCGCTGCAGTGGTGCGCGGTCTCGCGGTCGGCGGCGGTATCCTGCTCGCCACGGTCTGGTTCGTGCCGTTGCCGGTGTACAGCGTGGCAACGGTGCTGGCGTTCGCGGTGCTCGGGGCGGCGGTGTTGGGGGCGCTCGGCATCATCGCCGGCATCTGGTCGCAGAAGTTCGACCAGCTCGCCGGGTTTCAAAACTTCATCATCCTGCCGCTGTCGTTTTTGAGCGGCGTGTTCTATTCGATCCATTCGCTGCCGGCGTTCTGGCAGGTCGCGTCGCACCTCAATCCGTTTTTCTACATGATCGACGGCTTTCGCTATGGATTTTTCGGCGTCGCCGACGTGTCGCCGTGGGTGAGCTTGGCGGTCGTGAGCGGTTTTCTGCTGGCGCTGTCGGTCTTTACCCTCGAATGGCTGCGGCGCGGTTACCGGTTGCGGGACTAGCCGGCGCCCCCAGTTGCAATACGCCCAAACGCCCCGATAATTAGCCCCCTATGCAACCCGACGACATCAAAAAGTTGATCGAACAAGGCCTGCCCGGCGCGCAGGTGTCGGTGATCGGCGATGGCCGCCACTTCGAGGCGGAGATTGTCTCGCCGGCGTTCGCCGGCAAGAGTATGGTGCAACAGCATCAAATGGTTTACGCGACGCTCGGCGACAAGATGCGCGAGGCGATACACGCGCTCAGTTTGCGCACGCGCACGCCGTAGGGCCCGGCGCGCTCAACGAACGATTACGAGGTAACGACGTGGACACACAAGAACGCATCAAACAGCAAATCGCAGCCGACAAGATCGTGCTCTATATGAAGGGCTCGCCGCAGTTTCCGCAATGCGGTTTTTCCGCCAAGGCGACCCAGTTGCTCAGCGCCTGCGGCGCCAAGTTCGCGTCATATGACGTGTTGTCGGACCCGGACATCCGTCAGGGCATCAAGCAGTATTCGAACTGGCCGACGATCCCGCAGCTATACGTGAACGGCGAGTTCATCGGCGGCTGCGACATCATGACCGAGCTGTACCAGAAGGGCGAACTGCAGAAGCTGGTCGCCAAGGCGCAGGGCTGATCGAGGCTGGTTCCTATGACGAAGGCCGCCGTCGACGGCGGCCTTTTATTTTTATGCATCGTGTTGCGCGAAAGACGCGTGCGTAGCACGCCAACGAATTCACTATCGACAGTAGAACTATGGATCGATTAATCGTCACCGGTGGTCATCCGTTACGCGGCGAGATCCGCATCTCCGGCGCCAAGAATGCGGCGCTGCCGGTGCTGGTCGCCTCGCTGCTGACCGCGGAGCCGGTGCGCATCGGCAACGTGCCGCATCTGCAAGACATCACCACGACCATGGAACTGCTCGGCCGCCTCGGCGTGCGCCTGGTGGTGGATGAAAAAATGGTGATCGAAGCGGATGCGAGCCAGGTGGCGTCGATCCGTGCCCCGTATGAGCTGGTGAAGACCATGCGCGCGTCGGTGTTGGTGCTGGGACCGCTACTCGCGCGCTTCGGCGAGGCCGAGGTGTCGCTGCCGGGCGGCTGTGCCATCGGCTCGCGCCCAGTGAATCTGCACATCAAGGGGCTGCAGGCGATGGGCGCCGAGATAAATCTCGAAGGCGGGTACATCCGCGCGCGCGCCAAGCGCCTGCACGGCGCGCGTATTTTTATGGATACTGTGTCGGTCACCGGCACCGAGAATTTGATGATGGCGGCGACACTGGCTGACGGCGTCACGATAATCGAAAACGCGGCGCGCGAGCCGGAAGTGGTCGACCTCGCCGATTGCTTGAACGCTATGGGTGCGCGCGTGCGCGGTGCCGGGAGCGACGAGATTACGATCGAAGGTGTCGCGAAGCTGCACGGCGCGACACACGACGTTATCCCTGATCGCATCGAGACCGGTACCTACCTCGTCGCCGGCGCCATGACCGGCGGCGATGTGCGCCTGCGCGGCACGCGCGCCGACTTGTTGTCGGCGGTGATCGAGAAACTGACCGAGGCCGGCGCCGAGATCGAGACCACTAACAGCACGATCCGTCTCAACATGCGCGGCAAGCGCCCGCGCGCCGTGAGCTTGCGCACGGCGCCGTATCCGGCGTGTCCGACCGACATGCAGGCGCAGGTCATCGCGATGAACAGCATCGCCAACGGCACCGGCACCGTGATCGAGACGATCTTTGAGAACCGCTTCATGCACGTGTACGAGCTGCAGCGCATGGGGGCGAACATCGAACTCGAGGGCAACACCGCCATTGTGCGTGGCGTCGAGCGCCTGACCGGCGCGCCGGTAATGGCGACCGATCTGCGTGCCTCGGCGAGCTTGGCGCTGGCCGGACTCGTGGCCGAGAACGAAACCATCGTCGACCGCATTTACCATATCGATCGCGGCTACGAATGCATCGAGGAAAAACTCGCGAGCTTGGGCGCGCGCATCCGCCGCGTGCCCGGTCCGCGCACGCCGGTGGTCGATACCATCGCTGCACCGCCGCTGCCGGCGACCGGCAAGGCGGTCTGACATGAGCGCCACCGTACGCATCGCGCTCTCTAAGGGCCGCATCCTGGAAGAGGGGCTGCCGCTGCTGAAGCAGGCGGGCGTGGTGCCGAGCGAGGATCCGTTCACCAGCCGCAAGCTGATTCTCGATACCAATCTCCCGAACGTGAAGCTGGTCGTCATCCGCGCCACCGACGTGCCGACATACGTGCAGTTCGGCGCCGCCGATCTCGGCGTGGCCGGCAAAGACGTATTAATGGAATACGACGGCGACGGTTTGTACGAGCTGCTCGACCTCGGGATCGGGCGCTGTCGCATGATGGTGGCGGAACCGGCGGCGCTCGCGAGCAAGGACGACCCGAAGACTTGGACGCGGTTGCGCATCGCGACCAAGTACGTCAAAACCACGCAGCGTCACTTTGCGCGCAAGGGCATCCAGACTGACATCATCAAGCTCTACGGCTCGATGGAGCTGGCGCCGCTCGTAGGGCTGTCCGATCGCATCGTCGATCTCGTGAGTTCGGGTCAGACATTGAAGGCCAATGGATTGGTTGAAGTCGAGCGCATTGCCGACATCAGCGCCTGGCTTGTCGCCAATCGCGCGGCGATGAAGATGAAGCGCGCGGCCCTGCAAGGCATCGTCGACCGCTTGGCGCAGGCGGTGGCGGCGTGAGCGCGGTCAAGCTGCGGCGCCTTAACGCCGCCGACGCCGGCTTCGCCGACGCCTTCGCGCGCCTGCTCGATCGCGGCGCCGCGGTCGATCCGAAAATCGCCGCGACCGTCGCCGACATTATCGCCGACGTGCGCAAGCGCGGCGACGCCGCCGTGGTCGATTACACGCGCCGCTTCGATCGCTACGACGTCGCCGATGCGCGTGCCTTGGAGTTGCCGCGCTCGCGCTGGCAAGCGGCGGTGTCCGCCATTCCGAGCGCGGCGCGCGAGGCGCTGGAGCTGGCGGCGCAGCGCGTGCGCGACTATCACCAGCGCCAACGCGTCGACTCGTGGCGCTACACCGATGCCGACGGCACGTTACTCGGCCAGCAAGTGACGCCGCTCGATCGCGTCGGGCTCTATGTGCCGGGCGGCAAGGCGGCGTATCCGTCGTCGGTGCTGATGAACGCAATCCCGGCCAAGGTCGCCGGTGTGCCGGAGTTGATAATGGTGGTGCCGGCGCCGGACGGCGCATTGAATGACATGGTGCTCGCCGCGGCGGCCATCGCCGGTGTCGATCGCCTGTTCACCGTCGGCGGCGCGCAAGCCGTCGCGGCGCTCGCCTACGGCACCGAAACCATCCCGCGCGTGGACAAGATCGTCGGCCCCGGCAACGCCTACGTGGCGCAGGCCAAGCGCCAGGTCTATGGCCAGGTCGATATCGATATGATCGCCGGACCCTCGGAAGTGGTCATCGTGTGCGACGGCAAGACCGATCCCGACTGGGTGGCGATGGATTTGTTTTCCCAAGCCGAGCACGACACTGACGCGCAGTCGATTCTCATCAGTCTCGATGCTGCGTACACCGACCGCGTCGCGCAAGCGATCGAGCGCCTGTTGACGACGATGGAACGTCGCGACATTATCCGCGGCGCGCTGGAAGGTCGCGGCGCGCTCATCACCGCGCGCGATCTCGATCAGGCCGTCGACCTCGTCAATCGTATCGCACCCGAGCATCTGCAACTCTCGCTCGACAGCGCGCTTGAAGTGGCCGCGCGCGTGCGCCACGCGGGCGCGATCTTCCTCGGCCGCTACACCGCCGAAGTGCTGGGCGATTACTGCGCCGGCCCGAATCACGTGCTGCCCACCTCCGGCACTGCGCGCTTCTCATCGCCGCTCGGCGTCTACGATTTTCAAAAGCGCACCAGCCTCATCGAGTGCAGCGCCGCCACCGCCGACCGCCTCGGCCGCACCGCCTCCGTGCTCGCGCGCGGCGAAGGCCTGACCGCACACGCCCGTTCGGCGGAGTACCGCATCAAGAAGTGACGTGGCGGCCATGCCCGATCCCTTGCAGTCCAAAATAGACGCGCTGATCCGATCTGAGGTGCGCGCGCTCAAGGCCTATCACGTCCCCGACGCGCGCGGCCTGGTGAAGCTAGACGCCATGGAGAATCCGTACCCGTGGCCGGAGGAGTTGCGCGCGCGATGGTTGGAGCGGCTGCGCGAAGTGTCGGTCAATCGCTATCCCGATCCGCACGCACGCGT
>JBKHXU010000203.1:0-6464 GCA_046565865.1 Gammaproteobacteria bacterium
CCGTTTGTAGTTCCGCTTGCGCCAACCGTTCGGCCAGAAACGGCGCGCCGCCCGCGGCGGCCAGAATCGTGTCGTCGACCGGCCGTTGACGCTTGGCAAGCCAGTCGCGCACGAGCGCGGGCGCGGGCGGCCGAAATCGAATCGGCACGCACCGGCTGCGGATGGTGGCCGGCAAGCGCGCCGGTCGCGAGCTGACCAACACGAAAACGCATCCGAGCGGCGGCTCCTCGAGCAGCTTAAGCAGCGCGTTGGCAGCGTTCACATTCATCCGCTCCGCCGGCGTTAGCAACACCACCTTATGCGACGCCGAATGCGGCCGCAGGCTCAAAAATTCAGCGAGCGAACGGATTTGCTCCACCGTGATCGCCGTGCGCTCCGCTTCCTGCGTCACGCGCAAGAGATCCGGGTGATGCCCGGCGTCGAACATTCGACATCCATGACACTGACCACAGCCTTCTTGCGCCGCCGGCTGCCCACAAAGCAGCGCGCGCGCCAAGCGTAACGCGAACACCTGCTTGCCCAACCCTTCTTGTCCCTGCAACAGCAGCGCGTGCGGCAACCGCGCGCGCGCCTGCATCAAGTGCTGCCATGAGTCGGCATGCCACGGCAAGGCTTCGTATTCCGTGGGATCGAGCGGGCGGCTGACGGGCGCGTCATCAGCCATGGCCGAAACGCTCGCTCAATATCTGCCGAATGCGCGCCGATACCTCGGCCGGCGCCGCCGTCGCATCGATCAGGCGCACGCGATTGGGCTCGCGCGCGGCCGCCGCGTGGTAGGCCTTGCGCACGCGGTCGAAGAACTGATGGCTCTCCTGCTCAAAGCGATCGAGCGCGCCGCGTTGGCCGACGCGGCCCATGCCGACGTCCACGGGCACATCGAGCACCAGCGTCAGGTCGGGTCGCAATTCGCCTTGCACCCAGTCTTCCAGCAGCGCGATGCGCGCGCTCGCAAGCCCGCGACCGCCGCCTTGATAGGCATACGTCGCATCGGTGAAGCGGTCGCACACCACCCACTTTCCCTGTTCCAACGCCGGCCGAATGACGCGCGCCACGTGCTCGGCGCGGGCGGCGAACATGAGTAGTGTTTCGGTTTCCGACGTCATGGAGCCGCGCGCATCGAGCAACAGTTGGCGGATGCGCTCGCCGAGTTCGGTGCCGCCGGGTTCGCGCGTGACGATCAGCGCGTGGCCGGTGTCGCGTACCCACTGCTCCACCGCCGCGATCTGCGTGCTCTTGCCCGCGCCCTCGCCGCCCTCGAGCGTGATGAAAACGCCGCGTTGCATGTCGTTACTTTTTCTTGTCACCGGTTGCGCGCTGCCGCGGCGCCTTGCCGCCAAGTTGATACTTCACCACTGCGGCGTTGTGTTCCGCGATCGTCGCCGAAAATACATGCGTGCCGTCGCCGCGCGATACGAAGTACAACGCCGGGGTATCGGCCGGGTGCAGCGCCGCGGCCAGCGAGGCGCCGCCCGGCATCGCAATTGGTGTCGGCGGCAGGCCGGCGCGCGTGTAGGTATTGTACGGGGTGTCGGTACGCAGGTCTTTCAAGCGAATATTTCCGTCGAACGCGGGGCCGAGGCCGTAAATAACGGTCGGGTCGGTTTGCAGCCGCATCCCCTTGCGCAGACGGTTGATGAACACGCCGGCGATCAGCCGCCGCTCCTCCGGCCGCGATGTTTCCTTTTCGACGATCGAGGCGAGCGTCAACGCCTCGTCCGGGCTGCGCAACGGCAAATCCGCGGCGCGACTGCCCCACTCCTGTGCCAGCCGCGCTTCCATTTTTTCCAACGCACGTCCGAGAATTGCTAGATCGGTATGTTCTGCCGAGAAATAATAGGTATCGGGATAGAACCGCCCTTCAGGGTGCACGCCCGGCCGATTCAGCCGACGCATGATCTCGTCGTCGCCGACACCGGTCAGCGTTTGCGTTAGTCTCGGTGTATTGGCCAGCGCCTGACGCACTTGATGGAATGTCCAGCCTTCAACGATCACGAACGGATGCTCGACGACGCGCCCGGCGACGACCTGCTCCAGCAGCTCACCGGCGCTCATGCCGCTGCGAAACCGATACTCGCCGGCCTTGAGCGCGCGACTGCGGCCGGTGATGTAGCCCAGGAACACGAAACTGCGCGTTTCACGCAACACGCCACGCTCGCGCAGTTGCGCCGCGAGCCCACGCAGCGACGTACCGGGGCGCACGACGTACGTGTCCGCGCCCGGATCGATTGGGCGATGCCAGGCCCAATACAGGTACACCGACAACCCCAGCACCAGGACCGCGGCCGCGACGGCGAGCGCTCTAAATGCCGTCGTGAGCGCCGACGATCGCCGCTTGAAGGGCGCGCGTGATCGGGCCAATGCCATACTCCTTGGTCTCAAAGCGCCGAACCGGCCAGATGCCGATCAGGCTGTTGGTTAGAAAGATCTCGTCCGCTGCTTGAAGCGCGGCGAGCGGAATTTCGCTGACGCGGCTCGGGATGTTTGCGGCGCGCGCGCGTTCCCGCACCTCCTCGCGCATGACGCCGGCGACGCCACACTGGCTGAGGTCGGGTGTGCGCAACTCACCGTCGCGCACGAGAAATACGTTGGTCATCGTGCCCTCGATGATCATGCCGGTAGTATCCTGCATCAAGCCCTCGGCATAGTCATCGCCCCATTCCCCGCGCGCCAGCACCTGCTCCAAGCGATTGAGATGTTTGATGCCGGCGAGCAACGGATTGCGGCTCAGGCGGGCGCGACACAGGCGCACCGCGACCCCGTCATGGACATGGGCTGCCTGCGGCGCACGCGGCCACAGCGTAACAATGCGCCGCACCGAACCGTCCGTAGACGGCCGATAACCCCGGCTTCCCGCACCGCGCGTGACGATGATCTTCAGTGTCGCGCGCGCGACACCGCGACAAATACGTTCGACTTCGCCTTGCAACACCTCGGGCGCGACTGGCGCTATGCCCAACCGCGCCGCGTCGCGTTGCAGACGCTGTAGATGCCGCTCCCACAATAACGGAGTGCCGGCCTTGATCGCGACCGTCGTGAATACGCCATCACCGTACTGCAGGCCGCGATCTTGTACCGGCACGCTGTCCGCCGGCCGCCCGTCCATATAGCACGCAAGCGGTTCGCTCACGCCAACCCCAGAGCGGTGAGCAGGCCTTTGGCCTTGGCGCGGGTCTCCGCCAATTCGCGCTCCGCGATGGAGTCGGCGACGATGCCAGCCCCGGCGTGCAACGAAAGCCGATCGCCGTTTTGTACCAATGTGCGAATCAAAATGTTGAGATCCATGCTGCCGTCGTGATTCACGTAACCAATGGAACCGGTATAGGCCCCGCGCGGGCGCGCTTCGAGCTCGCGAATGATTTCCATGCACCGCACCTTGGGGCAGCCGGTGATGGTACCACCGGGGAACACCGCGCGAATCAGGTCCATCGGAGTTATGCCCGGGCGCAATTCGCCACTCACCTCCGACACGATATGGTGCACATGGCGGTAGGATTCGAGGGTCATGAGTTCGCTGACGCGCACGCTGCCGGGTCGGCATACGCGGCCGAGGTCGTTGCGTTCGAGATCGATCAGCATCACGTGCTCGGCGCGCTCCTTCGGATGCGCCAATAGTTCGCGCGACCAACGCGCGTCCTCGGCGGCGTCGCTGCTGCGCGGATAGGTACCGGCGATGGGGCGCGTGCGCACACGACCCCCGCGCACTTCCGCCAGGCGCTCGGGCGAGGAACTGATGATGGCGCGTCGATCCGGCCACGTCGCGAGACACGCGAACGGCGCCGGATTGGCGCGACGCAAGCGCCGATAAAGCTGCACCGGCTCGACCGCGTCTTGCAGACGCATATCCCAGGCGCGCGCGAGGTTAACCTGAAACACGTCGCCAGCCGCGATGTATTGCTTGATGCGCTCGACGTGCGCGAGATAGCGCTCCGGCGCTTCCTCGTGCGCCTGCGCCAGCGCGACATCGACATCGACATCGACATCGGCGACGGCTGTCAGCGCGTCGATGTCCGCCTGCATCTGCTCCATCAACGCGTCGGGCGCTGCTGCCTCGCGCACGAGCCACGTTTCGCCATGGACATGGTCGCGGATGATCGCCGCCGGAAAGCGCGTGGCGATAGCGAGCGGCAGACTTGGATCGCCGCGAAGCACCCCGAGTTTCGGTTCGATCTCGGCCGCTAATTCGTAGGCGAGAAACACGAACCACCCGCCGCGAAACGGCAACTCGCTCGGCTCCAACGATGCGTCGCGCGCCTGCTCGCGCCATAAGACGGCCCAGCGATCTAAGAACGTATCATCCGACACGAGTTCGCCGTCCCAGCGCAACGTACCGTTAGCCTCGCGGACGAGGCTGCGTTCGGGAAATGCGAACAGGATGTCGTAGCGCGCCTGCGGTCCGCCGTGGGCCACGCTTTCGAGCAGGTGCGGATAACGCGCGGGATGGGCCGCGTGCAACGCGGCGAGATCGAACGCGGCGGGAACGATGCGGTAACGACGATCGCGTGGGTCCGGCCGCACGCTACCGACTCCTTACCTCAGCTTGCGAAAAACCAGCGTGCCGTTGGTGCCGCCGAAGCCGAACGAATTGGAGATGGCGACGTCGATCGCAAACTCGCGCGCGCTGCCCGGGATGTAATCAAGATCGCACGCGGGATCGAGCGTAACCAGATTGATGGTCGGCGGCGCCACCTGATGATAGATCGAGAGGACCGTATATACCGCCTCGATGCCGCCGGCCGCGCCCAGCAAGTGGCCGGTCATGGATTTGGTCGAGCTCACCGCCACGCGGCGCGCGTGATCGCCGAACGCGCTTTTGACTGCCTGTGTTTCAGCGGCGTCGCCGAGCGGCGTCGACGTGCCATGCGCGTTGATGTACTGCACCGCGCTCGGATTAACGCCGGCGTTGCGCAATGCATTAAGCATGCACCGCGCCGCACCCTCGCCGCCTTCCGGCGGGCTCGTCATGTGATACGCGTCACCGCTCATGCCGAAACCGGCGAGCTCGGCGTAGATGGTCGCGCCGCGACGCTTGGCGTGTTCGTATTCCTCCAGCACCACGACGCCCGCGCCCTCGCCCAGCACGAAGCCGTCGCGATCCTTATCCCACGGCCGGCTCGCGGTCTCGGGGCTGTCGTTGCGACCCGACAGCGCCTTGGCGTTGCCGAAACCGGCCATGCTCGTCGGCGTGATCGCCGCTTCGGCACCGCCGGCGATCATGACGTCGACATCGCCGTATTCGATGAGGCGCCCGGCGTCGCCGATGGCATGTGTCGCCGTGGAGCAGGCGGTGACCATCGCCAGGTTCGGACCCTTGAGACCGAACATGATCGATAGGTGTCCGGAAATCATATTTATGATCGAGGCCGGGACATAGAACGGCGAAATGCGCCGCGGTCCCTTTTCGGCAAAAAGTTTGGTCGTGTCTTCGATCGTCTCCACGCCACCGATGCCGGAGCCGATGTAGACGCCGATGCGCTCGGCGTTCGCCTCGGTCACCGTCAGCCCCGAGTGCTTGAACGCCTCGATGCCGCCGGCCATGCCGAGTTGAATAAACCGATCCATGCGCCGCGCTTCTTTGTCGGTGAGGTAACGCGCCGGATCGAAATCCTTCACCTCGCCGGCGATCTGCGACGGAAACCCGGTGGCATCGAAGCGCGTGACGCGCGTAATGCCGCTCTTACCGGCGACGATGTTGCGCCAGTTTTCCTCGACACCGGTACCGACCGGCGAGATGGCGCCGAGGCCGGTCACGACGACGCGCCGTTTGCTCACGGTAGGACTATCCTCCGAACATCCGCAGGCGTAGATGAACGAAACAGGGAACCACCGACCGCCAACACCGACACGGTGCCGGCGCGGCGGGATGAAGCGTGCTTAGTTCTTGATGTGGGCGTTGATGTAGTCGACGGCCTGCTGCACCGTCGTGATCTTCTCCGCCTCTTCATCGGGAATCTCGCAATCGAATTCTTCTTCGAGGGCCATCACCAGCTCGACGGTATCGAGCGAGTCCGCGCCCAAGTCATCGACAAAAGAAGCGGCACTGGTCACTTCGTTTTCGGCGACTCCCAACTGCTCCACTACGATCTTTTTGACGCGTTCCTCGACACTGCTCATGGCAACTTTATCCTCCGAAGTATGACAGTCGGCCCCGAATGAGGCCGCATAGTTAACACAATTTGGACAAACCCGTCCAGCGGACGGACCAAATCTCAATTCATGTACATTCCGCCGTTCACATGCAGCGTGGCGCCGGTGATATACGCCGCCTGCGGCGACGCCAAAAATGCGACCGCATGCGCGATTTCCGCCGCCGATCCCAAGCGCCCGAGCGGGATTTGCGCCAACAGCCCTTGGCGTTGCGCGTCCGACAGCGCCCGCGTCATGTCGGTATCGATGAAACCCGGCGCGACGGCATTGACGGTGATGTTGCGGCTGCCGACCTCGCGCGCCAGCGAGCGCGTGAAACC
>JBKHXU010000204.1:0-3864 GCA_046565865.1 Gammaproteobacteria bacterium
GGATCGCGGTCGAGCGGCTGCTGAACGGCCGCGATCGCGCGCGGTTGGCGGCATTGCAGGCGCTGGGCGCGGCGGCGGGTGTGCCATGCGTGGCGGCGGGCGATGTGCAGATGCATGCGCGCAAGCGCCGCCGGTTGCACAACGTGCTCACCGCCATTCGCCTCGGCACCACGGTGCAGGCGGCCGGCTACGCGTTGACGCCAAACGGCGAGCGCAGTTTGCGTCGCCTCGATACGTTGAAAAAGTTATACCCGCCGGAGTTACTCGCCGAGACGCTTCGCATCGCCGAGCGCTGCACGTTCTCGCTCGATGAGCTGCGCTACGAATATCCCGAGGAGATCGTTCCGCCGGGCGAAACGCCGGCGAGTTATCTGCGGCGGTTGACGCAAGCCGGGGCGGCCAAGCGCTGGCCGGATGGTGTGCCGGAAAAAGTGCGGGCCTTGATCGAGCGGGAGTTGGCGTTGATTGCCGATCTCAAATACGAGCCGTACTTTCTTACGGTATACGATGTCGTCGACTTCGCGCGTCGAAGAAATATTCTGTGTCAGGGGCGGGGCAGTGCGGCAAATTCCGCCGTGTGTTTTTGTTTGGGCATCACCGAGGTCGATCCGGCGCGCATCGATACGCTGTTCGAGCGCTTTATTTCCAAAGAGCGCAACGAACCGCCCGATATCGATGTCGATTTCGAGCACGAGCGGCGCGAGGAGGTGATCCAATACATTTACGACAAATACGGCCGCGAGCGCGCGGCGTTGGCGGCGACGGTGATTACTTATCGGCTGCGCAGCGCGGTGCGCGATGTCGGCAAGGCACTCGGGTTTTCGTTGGAGCAGGTGGATCGGCTGGCGAAGAATTTTCAGTGGTGGGATTCGTTGCCCTCACCCCCGGCCCCTCTCCCGGAGGGAGAGGGGAGCAAGCACGCAGGTTCGGGATTTTCGGAACGCGTGCGCGAGATGGGGTTCGATCCGTCCAATCCGCGCGTGCTGCAGTTCGTCGAGCTGGTGCGGGAGATTGTGGGGTTCCCGCGGCATCTGTCGCAGCACGTCGGCGGCTTCGTCATCGCGCGCGATTCGCTCGCGCGGCTGGTGCCGATCGAGAACGCGGCGATGCCGGCGCGCACGGTGATCCAGTGGGACAAGGACGATCTCGATGCGCTCGGCTTGCTCAAGGTGGACGTGCTCGGGCTCGGCATGCTGACCGTCATCCGCAAGGCGCTTGCCCTTATCGCGCGTCGCGGCGGACCGGCGATGATGGCGGCGATTCCGCCCGAGGACCCGAAGGTGTACGGCATGATCTGCCATGCCGATACCGTCGGTGTGTTTCAGATCGAGTCGCGCGCACAGATGGCGATGTTGCCGCGGCTGAAACCGGTGTGTTTCTACGATTTGGTGATCGAGATCGCGATCGTGCGCCCCGGCCCGATCCAGGGCGACATGGTGCATCCGTATCTGCGCCGGCGCGAAGGGCGCGAGCGCGTTGCGTATCCGTCCGCGGAGGTGCGCGCCGTGCTCGGCCGCACGCTCGGCGTGCCGATTTTTCAGGAGCAGGTGATCAAGCTCGCGATGGTCGCCGCCGGCTTCACGCCGGGCGAAGCCGATGGGCTACGGCGCTCCATGGCCGCGTGGCGGCGCAAGGGCGGGCTCGAGGTTTATGAAAAGCGCTTGATCGACGGCATGCGCGCCCGCGGTTATGCGGAGCAGTTCGCGCGCCAGATTTTTCAGCAGATACAGGGGTTCGGCGAATACGGCTTTCCCGAATCGCACTCGGCGAGCTTCGCGCTCTTGGCGTACGTCTCGGCGTGGATCAAATGCTACGAGCCGGCGGCGTTCTTGTGCGCGCTGCTCAACAGCCAGCCGATGGGGTTCTATGCGCCATCGCAACTGGTGCAGGATGCGCGCCGCCATGGTGTCGAGGTATTGCCGGCGGATGTGCGGGTGAGTGAGTGGGACTGTACGCTGCAGCCCTCACCCCATCCCTCTCCCGGAGGGAGAGGAGGAGATGAAAAAAGAGGGGGGGCGTCTTTTTTCTCCCTCTCCCTCCGGGAGAGGGCCGGGGTGAGGGCCGCGCAGCCAAGCGTGCGCCTCGGGTTGCGTCAAGTGAAGGGCTTTAGTGAAGCCGCGGCGGAGCGCATCGTCGCCGCGCGCGCTGAACGACCATTCGCAAGCGTCGCCGATCTCGCGCGCCGCGCGCAATTGAACCGGCGCGAGCTCGATGCACTCGCCGCCGCTAACGCGCTCGCTGCGCTCGCGGGACACCGACATCGCGCACGCTGGTCGGTCGCGGGTGTGGAGCCGCCGTTGCCGCTCCTTGCCGAAAGCGAAATTCCCGAGGCCCAACCGATGTTGCGTGCGCCGACCGAAGCGCAAGACATCATCGCCGATTACGCGAGCCTCAAACTTACGCTCGGGCGCCATCCGCTGGCGCTCCTGCGCCGGCGATTTCGCGCGCGCGGTTGGCTGACATCGGACGAGGTGCGTGCCGCATCGCCCGGCCGTCACATCCGCACCACCGGGCTCGTCGTGTGCCGTCAACATCCAAGCTCGGCGAGCGGTGTCATTTTTTTGACGCTCGAAGATGAACACGGCAACACCAACGTAATCGTATGGCCGAGTCTGGTCGCGCGCGCCCGCCGCGCCTTAACGCAGGCGCGCCTGCTCACGGTGTTTGGCGAGGTTCAGCGCGAGGGCGAGGTGCTGCACGTAATCGCCAAGCGCCTGGAGGATCATTCGGGACTGCTCGGTGAGCTACAAACGGCGTCGCGCGATTTTCACTAACTGTTAGGAGATATCTGAGGAAGGATATGTGACGGTTTTTTATCCGTCCTGCACTCGTGGTTGCCAGTACCCAGGTTTGCGGCTGCTGTGGGCAACAGCGACAACATAAACGAGATTTGTTGCGACGGCATAGACAACAGAAAACGGGAATCGTCTTAAAATGAAGTGTCTCAAGTCACTGTCGAGGACCGATCCCAATTCCGGGTTTTCCAAAAGCAACTGAACCACGCGCTCGACTTCTTCCCCAAACTGTCGCCCAAGTCCGGGCACTTCCGACTCGTAGCGTAGAGCGATCTGATATAGCTCCTGCTCGGCGTCTGGGTGGAACTCGTACTTCATCCTCCGAGCCGCGAGCGCAGGCGTTCGAACACTAGCGGCCCAGGAATCCCCTTAATCTTTCCTTCCACCAGTTCTCGATAGCGACGCTGCGCTGTTTCGAGCCATGCGCGCTCGACGTTTGGATCAGCGGGGGTATCGAGCTCGGCAATGAGCGTGCGAAGCAACTCCACCTTGTCATCCGCGCTCAGCGATCGGATTTCCTTTTCGATATCTTTCACCGATCTAGCCATGACAGCCTCCGCGTTAGGTATCGTGGTAAGTGTAGTGTACCGCTCACGAGACCGTTAACCACCCAGGTATGTGCACTACAGTGCCCGTCCCCCGCTGCGCTTAGCCCGCGAGCGCGCGACGGCGGCGGCGATCTCGGCGCGGATGCGGGCGCGTTCCGCTTCTTTGGCGTCGGTGCGGCGGGGCGGTGTCGATTTATCGCGTGCGCGACGCGCTAGCCGGCGCTCGGTAAGTTGGCGCCAGTGTACGGTCTCGGCGTTACGGTAGTCCGGCCAGCGTTCGCCTTCTATAGATACCGGCACGAGTGCAATGCAGTCGACGGGGCAGGGCGGTACGCACAGTCCGCAACCGGTGCAGTGCGCTTCAATCACCGTGTGCATCAGTTTCGCGGCGCCGACGATGGCATCGACCGGACACGGATCGATGCATTTCTTGCAGCCAATGCAGAGCGCCTCGTCGATGACGGCGCGCACGCGCGGCGTGGTCGTGCCGAATGCGGGATTAAGCGGTTTTACCGGGATGC
>JBKHXU010000205.1:0-1794 GCA_046565865.1 Gammaproteobacteria bacterium
GCGCCGTTGACCGTCATGAGCGGCTGCTGCCAGATCTGATAAAACACCTTGACCGGCGAATGCGCGGCATAACGCTGGCGCAAGCGCGTGTACCGTTCGCGAAAATCATGGGCGGAGGCGCGCGCAATCGCGGAGGTGCCCGCGAGCGTGCCGAGTTGCTCGACGTGCTTCGGCACGTCCTCGATACGGCGCGGCTCGGTGACGTACAGCGTGAGGTTCAGCGCGCGCAGTGCATTCAGCTGATGCTGTGGATTGCCGCTGCCCCAGGCGACAACGAGGTCCGGTTGCAGCGCGACGATGGCCTCCAGATCGAACGCGGCGTAGCTGCCGACACGGCGTAGCTGCTTCGCGGCTTCGGGGTAGTCGCTGTACTCCACGGCGCCGACGATACGGTCGCCGGCGCCGGCGGCGTATAAGAGCTCGGTCACATGCGGCGCCAAGCTCACGATCCGCTGCGCGGGGCGCGCGAGGGTGATCGTGGCGCCCGTGTCGTCCACCGCGGACGCGGCGGCGTGCGCCTGGTTAGCGGCTGTTGCGATTAATGCGACGAGCAGCGCCAGTGCGGCGCGGCTTGCAGCGTCAACCATCGATATGTCCCAACGCCAGCGCCGCCGTAAGCAGCACCGTCGCTTCGACAATCTCACAACTGGCACCAAGCGTATCGCCGGTGGAGCCGCCGAGGCGGCAGCGCACCATTTGCCGCAGGCCGACGGCGATCGCACCCGCGACAAGCAGCGGCACAATCATCCCATAGTCGAACAACGCGACCGCCACCAACGTACCAATGAGCACAACGAGCGCGGCGCGGCGCGGTAGATGCGTCGCGTGTGACGCACCGATTCCGTCCGGCCGAGCGTAGGATGTGGTAAGAAACAAAAACACGATCGCCGCGCGCGCGATGACGGGGGTGAACAACAGCGCGGACCACTCACCGGCGCGCAATAGGACCATCAGCGCCGAATATTTGAGAAGCAGCAACAATACAACGGCGACGATCGCGGCCGATCCGCGCCGCGGATCCTTCATGATCGCGAGTGTCTTGTCACGATCGCCATAGCCGCCGACCCACGCATCCGCGGTGTCGGCAAATCCGTCGAGATGCAGGCCGCCGCTCACGCCCACCCATACCAGTAGCAGCAGCAGCGCCGCGCCGAGCGCGGGCTCGGCACCGCCGACGGCGAACGCCGTGGCGACCAGTAGCATTCCGATAACCAACCCGACCGCGGGGTAATACAACACCGAGCGACCGCGCTCCTCGGCGCTCGGCTCGGCGCGACGCGGTACCGGCATGCAGGTGAGAAATTGCACCGCGGTCAGGAACGCGCGCACGATCGAACTAGAGCGAACCGGCGTGAAACATCAACCGCGGCAACAGGCCCGCGTCGTTGGCGTCAACGCGCACGCGCGTAATGCCGGCGTACGGCACATGCAGCCGGAACAGTCGGTCGAGCGGCATGTCGAGCGCGTGGGTCGTCACCATTCGAATGGTGCCGGCGTGCGCCACGATCAGCGCGTGCTGTCCTGCATGTCGCGCTAAAAGATCGTCCCACGCGCTGACGATGCGCGCGCGGAACGCGTCGAGCCGTTCGCCGCCCGGTGGCGCGTGCTGCAGCGGATCCAGCCAAAAGCGCGACAGCCGTTCCGAATCGCTCGCCATGATTTCCTTAGCGGTGCGCCCTTCCCACTCGCCGAACCCAAGCTCCATCCAGCGGTCGTCGACCTCCAGCGGTACGCCGCAGCGAGCCGCCAGTTCGCGCGCGAAGTCGCTACAGCGGCGCAGCGGCGAACTGACGA
>JBKHXU010000206.1:0-11755 GCA_046565865.1 Gammaproteobacteria bacterium
TCACGAAACCCTCCGCCGGCTGCAACAGCAACACGACGCCGGCGAAGCCCAGGCCGAGCCCCCACAATGCGCCGCGCGTGAGTCGCTCACCGTCGCGGCCGAGTGTGCCGAGGCCGGCGATCCAAAGCGCCGTGGTCGCAACAATCAACGCCGCGAGATTCGACGCCACCCATTGCTCGCCCCACACCACGAGCCCATTAGCGCCGACCAGAAGCAGTACGCCGACCACGATGATGGTTCGCCACTCACGCGCACCGCGCGCCCAGCGCTGGCCGGCGAAGCGGGCGTACGCGATCAACAACAACCCCGCGCTCAAGAAGCGCACGCCAGCGAAGAGCGCCGGCGGCAGGCTCAGCACGCCGACGCGAATGGCGAGGTACGTCGAACCCCAGACGAGATAGACCAGCGCGAACGCGGTGACGATCTT
The DNA here is from genome assembly GCA_046565865.1 of Gammaproteobacteria bacterium. Classification (GTDB taxonomy): domain Bacteria; phylum Pseudomonadota; class Gammaproteobacteria; order Acidiferrobacterales; family Sulfurifustaceae; genus JBKHXU01. Next base: position 428 of record JBKHXU010000206.1, read on the forward strand.
GAGGCGCAGGCGCGCGTCGCTAGCGGCGCCGGTCATGCAGCATCTTCACCAACTGCCGCAGCGCCTGCCCGCGATGGCTCAATTGGTTTTTGGTTTCGGGTGGCAGCTCGGCCGAGCTGCAGTCGTGCGTCGGCACGTAGAACAGCGGATCGTAGCCAAAGCCATTGGCGCCGCGCGGCGCACGCAGGATGCGTCCCTCCCAGGTGCCTTGGCAGATGATGGGCGTGGCATCGGCGGCGTGGGCCATGTATACCATGAGGCATTGGAAGCGCGCCGTTCGCTGTGCGTCCGGCACCGCCGCCAGGGCGGCGAGCAGCTTGTCGTTGTTAGCGCGATCGCCAGCGCCGACGCCGGCATAGCGCGCGGAGTAGATCCCGGGCGCGCCGTTCAGCGCGTCGATCTCGATGCCGGAGTCGTCGGCGATCGCCGGCAGGCCCGTATGGTCGGCGGCGTTGCGTGCCTTGAGAATCGCATTCTCGACGAAGGTAAGACCCGTCTCCTCGATCTCGGGCACGCCGTACTCGGTTTGCGGCACGACTTCGAGATCGAGCCCGGCCAACATCTGGTTGATCTCGCGCACCTTGCCGGCGTTGCCGCTGGCGAGTACGACGCGCTGGGTCACGCCATCCCCAATGCTTTGCGCTGCCGCGCGAGCAGGTCGCGAATGCCGGTCTCGGCGAGCGTCGTCATCGCTTGCAGTTGCGCGCCGCTGAACGAGTTGCGCTCCGCAGTGCCTTGGATTTCGATGAAGCCGCCGGCCGCGTTCATGACGAAATTCATATCGGTTTCGGCGTTGGAGTCTTCGATATAGTCGAGGTCGAGGATCGCTTCGCCCTGATAGATGCCGGCCGAGACCGAGGCGACGAGATGCAGCAAGGGATTGGTCGCGAGCGATCCTTTGGTTCTGAGGTACGCCAGCGCATCGCACAGCGCGACACAGCCGCCGGTGATGGACGCGGTGCGCGTGCCGCCGTCGGCCTGCAACACGTCGCAGTCGATGGTGATGGTGCGTTCGCCGAGCGCCTTCAGATCGACCGCGGCGCGCAATGCGCGGCCGATCAGGCGTTGGATTTCGAGCGTGCGTCCGCCCTGTTTGCCTTTCGCGGCCTCGCGCTGCATGCGTTCTTTGGTCGAGCGCGGCAGCATGCCGTATTCGGCCGTGATCCAGCCCTGGCCCTTGCCTTTTAGGAACGGCGGTACTTTTTCCTCAATGCTCGCGGTGCAAATCACGCGCGTGTCGCCGAATTCGATCAGCACCGAGCCCTCGGCGTGGCGCGTGTACTGGCGCGTGATTTGGATGGTGCGTAACTGGGAAGGGGATCTGCCGCTGGGTCGCATGGTGTTGCTCGAAGATGACGAGGCGGCATTCTAGCGCATGCCAAGCGGCGTATCAGTTAACGGTAGCTGTCATTGCGAGCGAAGCGAAGCAACCTCGCTTCGTTGTGCACTAAAGCCTGCGGTTGGAGATCCCTCGCGTGTGCTCGGGATGACCACCATGCGTCGCAGCGCGACGCATGGTGGTCACTTTTTCGGCTCGAAGCGGCGCAGGTATGCCTCAATTTCTTCGATGCGCTGCTCGATGCTGCGGTTGCGTTCGGTCGGTTCGGTCTCGGTGATGGCAGGCGCGGGCGGCGCCGGCTTGCGGCGCGCGGTCTTGTGCGCCGCGCCTTGGTATAGCTGGCGCGTGTCGAGCGCGGTCGGCCGGTTGGCGAGCAGCGGCGGGCTTTGGGTGATGCGATCCTCCCAGCGCAGACACACGGCGCTGACGTTGTCGCAGCTCTGGCCCATTTTCTTCTCGGTATTGGTCAGCAGATCTTCGAGCGCCTCTTCGATCTCGGGTCTGGCAAGCGCGGTGCCGAGTTCCTCCGCGGTGTATGCCTCCCACAGGCCGTCGGTGCAGAGCAGCAACACGTCGTTCGGATGCAGCACCGTCTCACCGCCAAGTGCCACGGTCGGCGCCGTGCTGCCGCCGATCGATTGCATCAGGTAGCTGCGCCGCGGGTGGGTCAGCATCTCTTCCTCACTCAACAGGCCGTCCTGATGCAGTTGCTCGATGGTCGTGTGGTCCTGCGTGCGCGTGAGCAGCCGGCCGTTTCGGAAGTGATACAGGCGGCTGTCGCCGACATGCGCCCAATAGGCATAGCCGTCCTGCACCAGACACAACACGCAGGTGGTGCGCGCCTCGAGCGGCGGCACGTGTTCGCGCCCACGCGCGCTGACGGCGCGATGCGCCTGCATGATGGTGAGCGCGAGAAACGAAGCGGGGTCGTCGATGTGCGGGTGTTTGACGTTTTGGTACACGCGCAGCACTGTCTCCAGCAGCGTCTGCGACGCGACCTCGCCGCCGGAGTGGCCGCCGAGGCCGTCGGCCGCGACCATCAGCAGCGAGCGCCCGCGCTCGACGCAGCCGACGCGATCCTCGTTGGCGGCACGGCCGCCGATGACGCTGTAGTGCGCTAACTGATACTTCATTTACTTTTTCGCTAATGCCAGTAGACGCGTGAACAATCCGGGTTCGGGACCGACAGGCTCGTCGCCGATGCGATCAAGTACCTCAAGCAATTCTTGGACCGTTTGCGGGCGTGCGAGTTGGTCCATTTGCAGACACCAGTCGACCGCCTCCAGCAGGGGGCGCGAATAGTGGCGCGCGAATTGCCGCACCGCCGGTTTGTATTTGTCCTTCTCTGCGCGCGCCAGTGCCGGCGGCGGCGACTTGCCGCTCATACAGGTCCACATGGTGGCGCCGACGGCGTAGATATCGGTCCACGGACCCAAGTGCCCGCGCCGATGCTGCTCGACCGGCGCGTAGCCCGGCGTCAGCGTGTGCGCGCCGAGCACGCGGTTGTCGGCATAGGCCGGTTGCGCCGCGCCGAAATCGATGAGCATGGGATTGCCGCCGGGGCGTAAAAACACGTTCGCGGGTTTGACGTCGAGGTGCAGCAGATTGTGCGAGTGTAACTCGCGCAGGCCCAAGAGCAGCGGCGGGAACACCGTGCGGATGAATTTCTCGGACAGCCGGCCGCCGTGGCGCTTCAAATACCAGCGCAAATCCTTGCCTTGCTCGTGGTTCATCACCAGGTACACGGTGTTGTTGTCGCGGAAGAAATCGACCACGCGCACGATCGACGGGTGATTCACCTTCGCCAGCGCCGCCGCCTCGTCGAAGAAACGCTCGATGCCCTGCTTGAACGTGACGCTAGTCTCGGCCGACAGGCTCTCGACGGTTGCGGAGTCGCCGCGCCGCGCCTGCTTGCTCGGCAGATATTCCTTGATGACGACAGAGCGCTGATTGATCGTGTCGTACGCGAGATAAACAATACTGAACCCGCCGCCGCCCAAGGTTTTGGCGACGCGGTAATGGCGCAGCAGATGACCTGCCGGCAGCGCGTTTTCGATCTTTGGTTCCATGATGTCTTTATTGCGCCAGGGGCTGGCGCTATCCCTATTATAGAAGCCGCAATCAGCGCCGCTCGGTACACCGGCGGTGGGATTCGGTTTACTATCCGCAGCCCTTACCGGACCCGCTACGCCGCATGATACGCAGCATGACCGCCTTCGCCCGCGAGGGCCGCGATACCCCCTGGGGCCTGCTGGTGTGGGAGCTGCGCTCGGTCAACAGTCGTTACCTCGATCTCAGCCTGCGCCTGCCGGACGAGCTGCGTGGGCTTGATCCCGCCGTGCGCGAGCGTATCGCCGCCATGCTCTCGCGTGGCAAGGTAGAGGCGACCCTCAAGTATCAGCCGAAGGAAACCACCGTCGGGCTCGCCGTGGATCACGACGCGGCGCGCGCGCTGCTGCACGCGGCCGACGACGTCTACAGTCTCAAGTCGGACCTGTCGCCGCTCGGCGTGGTCGACGTGTTGCGCTGGCCGGGCGTGCTCAAAGGCGCGACGGTGGACGCCGAGGCGTTGGCGCGCGCGGCGCTGGAGGCGCTCGATCGCGCCGCGGCGCAACTCACCGACATGCGCGCGCGCGAAGGTGCGCGGATTAAGGAAATGATCGACGGCCGCGTGCGCGAGGTGCGCGCGCTCGTCGACAAGGTGGTGCCGATCCTGCCCGAGCTGACGCAGGGTTTCCGCCAGCGCCTGATCGATCGGCTGGCGGAAGTAAAACAGAGTGTGGACGCCGCGCGCCTCGAGCAAGAGGTCGTGTTGTTCGCTCAGCGCGCCGACGTCGCCGAAGAGATCGATCGCCTGCGCGCACATTGCGCCGAGGTCGAGCGGTTGCTGACGCGCGATCAACCGGTCGGCCGGCGCCTCGATTTTTTAATGCAGGAGTTGAACCGTGAGGCCAACACCTTGGGCTCCAAGGCCAACGACTTGCGCGTCACCAACACCGCGGTTGAGCTTAAGGTTCTGATCGAGCAGATGCGCGAGCAAGTGCAAAACGTCGAGTGACCATGCACGGCCCGAAACTTTACATCCTCTCGGCCGCCTCCGGCACCGGCAAGACCAGTCTCGCGCGAGCGCTCATCGAGCGCCTGCCGAGCCTCGCGTTTTCGATCTCGCATACCACGCGCGCGCCGCGTCCCGGCGAGCGCGATGGGGTCGATTATTTTTTCGTGAGCAAACCCGAGTTCGAGCGCATGCGGGAGCGCGGTGACTTTTTGGAGCACGCCGAAGTCTACGGTAATCACTACGGCACCTCGCGCGCGGTCATCGATCGCCTCATCGGCGAAGGCAAGAGTGTCTTGCTCGACATCGATTGGCAGGGGGCGCGCAACGTCAAGCGCCAGTTGCCGCAGGCGGTGAGCATTTTCATTCTGCCGCTGTCGCGCGCCGCGTTGCAGGAGCGGCTGACCCGGCGCGGTCAGGATACGCCCGAGGTGGTAGAGCGGCGCATGCGCCAGGCCACCGATGAGATGCGCCACTACCCCGAGTTCGACCACGTGATCCTGAACGACGAGTTCGAGCCCGCCGCCGCCGATCTGCGCGCGATTCTCACGGGGGTAGGGCGTCCCCGTCCGTTGCCGTTCGACCCGGCGACGTTGCTCCGGCCCTAGATAGCCGCTGTCATTTCGAGCGAAGCGAGATATCTCCCTCCGTTCGAGGCGCGGCTTGAACTCAGTGCCCGCCATCCCTGGCGATACGTATGGACTTCAATGGGCCCCAGCCCGGCCTTCCGTGGCCGGGCGTTCGTCGGCGCGAAGACACGTTTGAGTGTCTTCGCGAATGCTCCGCCTCACCCCTCGCTATCGCTCGGGACGACCTCCCAGTGCCTTCGGCACCGGAAGGTCGGCTGGCGCTAATGGCGGCAGAACAGTAAGATAACCGCCTTTCCGCGGCGTTGGACGGTTGTTTCAAGGAGGACGAGGTCGCGGTTTACTCCTCTATCTTTTCCACCAATACTTAAAAATTGCGGGAAGCAATTTTTAGGAATTATTTAGATTACCGAGGTTTCCGTATGGCCCGAGTTACCGTTGAAGATTGTCTGGACAACGTCGAGAACCGTTTTCAGCTCGTGTTGGTCGCCGCCAAGCGCGCGCGCCAGCTGAGCGCCGGCGCCGAGCCGTGCGTGCCGCGCGAAAACGACAAGCCGACGGTGCTGGCGCTGCGCGAGATCGCCGCCGGTTTCGTCACCAGCGCAATCTTGGATGAAGGGGTGGCCGAGGCCGAGGCCGGAATCGAGACCGATGAAAACGCATCCGAGCAAACCCCGGCTGCCGCAGCCCCCGCCGGCACCGCCGAGTCAGGAGACGCTACCGCGTCCTGAGCCGGTTTTGGCCGCGCGCGTCGTGACCGAACCCGCGGCCGCCGCGCGCGTCGGCGCGCCCACCGGTCAACGTTTTCTCGTCAGCGATTTGTGCGATCTGCTCGAGACCTACCTCGAGCCGCAGGACGTCGCCGAAGTCTATAACGCCTACCTCTTCAGCGCCGACGCCCACGCCGGACAAAAGCGCGTCAGCGGCGAGCCGTACATCTACCACCCGATCGAGGTCGCGCGCATCCTGGCGTCGATGCACATGGATGCCAAGAGCATCGCCGCCGCGATCCTGCACGACGTCATCGAGGATACCAAGACCGCGAAGGAAGGCATCGCCGAGCAGTTCGGCAAGGACATCGCCGAGTTGGTCGACGGCGTCTCCAAGATCACCCGCATCGAGTTCAAGACCCAAGAAGAGGCGCAGGCGGAAAACTTCCGCAAGATGTTGCTCGCGATGGCGAGCGACATCCGCGTTATTCTCATCAAGCTCGCCGATCGGCTGCACAACATGCGCACTCTCGGATCGCTCAAGCGCGAGCGCCAGCGCGCGATCGCGCGCGAGACACTCGACATCTACGCGCCGATCGCCAACCGTCTCGGCGTGCGCCAGTGGGCGATCGAGCTTGAAGATCTGGCGATGGCGATGCTGTATCCGCTGCGCTATCGCACCCTCGCCGATGCCATCAAGAAGCGCCGCGCCAACCGCAAGGCGATCATCGAGAAGGTGCGCGACGCCGTGGTCGCGGCGCTGGCGCGCGAGGGCGTGACCGCAGAGGTGACGGGGCGCGAGAAGAACGTCTACAGCATATATAAAAAGATGCTGGCCAAGCGCCTGTCGTTCGAGCAGGTGTACGACATTTACGGTTTTCGCGTGATCGTCGACAAGGTCGACACCTGTTACCGGGTGCTGGGCATGCTGCACAACTTGTACAAACCCATCCCCGGCCGTTTCAAAGACTACATCGCCATTCCCAAAGCCAACGGCTACCAATCGCTGCATACCGTGGTGTTCGGTCCGTATGGCGTCTCGATCGAACTGCAAATCCGCACGCGCGAAATGCACCGCGTGGCCGAGGCGGGCGTCGCCTCGCATTGGTTATATAAGAGTGGCGACGCGGGCGGCGACCATATGCGCCAGCGCGCGCTACAGTGGTTGAAGGATTTGCTCGAGATTCAACAGAAGGCCGGCAACCCGCATGAGTTCCTGGAGCACCTTAAGGTCGATTTGTTTCCGGACGAGGTGTACGTGTTTACGCCCAATGGCGATATTAAGAAGATGCCGCGCGGCGCCAGCGTCATCGACTTCGCCTACGCCGTGCACACCGATGTCGGGCAGCACTGCATCGGCGCCAAGGTCAATCACGAGTTGGTGCCGCTGCGCACGCAACTCAAGAACGGCGACCATGTCGAGATCATCACCTCACCGTCGGGACGGCCGAATCCGTCGTGGCTCGACTACGTCGCTACCGGCAAGGCGCGCGCGAACATCCGCAGTTATTTGAAGGGCCAGAAGACCGGCGGCGCCGTCGATCTCGGGGCGCGCTTGCTGGACAAGGCGCTGCAAGCGGTCAATCTCGACCCGACGAAGATCGACGACGCGCAGAAGCAACTGTTGCTGAAGTCGGTCAAGCTGCGCGAGTGGAACGATCTTTTGAGCGAGATCGGCCTTGGCAATCGCATCGCCGCCGTGGTCGCGCGGCAATTGGTGCCGACACCGAAATCCGAGACCGACGAATCGCGCTTCTTCGGTTTGTTCAAGCGCCGGCCGAGCAAGGGGGCGAAGCCTGGCGCGCTCGCGATCCGCGGCACCGAGGGCGTCGTCGTCACGTTCGCGCGCTGCTGTCGTCCGATCCCGGGCGATCCGATCTTAGGATTTTTGTCCGCCGGCCGCGGCATCACCGTGCATACCGAGGACTGCCCCAACGTCGCCAAATTCCGCAAGCACCCGGAGCAATGGATCGACGTGCATTGGGCCGAGCAGATCGACGCCGTGTTCCCGGTCAGCATCCGCGTCGAGGTGCGCAACCAGCGCGGCGTGCTGGCCTCAGTCGCGAGCACCATCGCGGAGCAAGAGGCGAACATCGATACCGTCAACTTCGACGACCGCGACGGCCATTACACCAGCATGGACTTCACCGTCGAGGTCCGCGACCGTGCGCACCTCGCGCGCATCATGCGCCGCATCCGCTCGCTCGAGGCCGTCGTCCGCATCAATCGAAAGAGGGGATAAATGAAACGCGACGTCATCAAGACCGCGGCCGCGCCGCAGGCTATTGGCACGTATTCACAGGCGGTGAAGGTCGGCGACACGGTTTATCTTTCCGGCCAGATTCCGCTGGTACCGGAGACCGGCGCGCTGGAAACGGGCGATATGCGCGCGCAAATCCGCCGCGTGTTCGAAAACTTGAGCGCCGTGGCGAAGGCGGCCGGCGGCAGCTTGCAAGATGTCGTTAAGCTCAACGTGTTCCTCACCGATCTCGGCAATTTTCCGCTGGTGAACGAGGTGATGGCGCAATACTTCCGCGAACCGTATCCCGCGCGCGCCGCCGTCGGCGTCGCGGCGTTGCCGAAGGGTGTGGCGGTGGAGATGGACGCGGTGATGGTGCTCGGTTCGTAGCAACCCTCCGTGCCGGTTGAGGAACTGCGCCGACCCGCCAGCGCCGGGCCCGAGTCGATAGCGGTCACGGCGCTCAAAGGCGTGGGGCCGAAGCTCGCGGCGAAGCTCGAGCGGCTCGGCCTCACCACACTGCAAGACCTGCTGTTTCATTTACCCCATCGCTATCAAGATCGCACACGGCTGACGCCGCTCGGCGCATTGCGCCCGGGGATGGAGGCGCTCGCGGTCGGCAAAATCGAATTGAGCGATGTCGTCTACCGCGGCCGGCGCGCGCTCGTGTGCCGCTTGAGCGACGGCACCGGCTTTCTCACGCTGCGCTTTTTTCACTTCAACGCCGCGCAACAGAATATTTTGGCGCGCGGCAAACGCGTGCGCGTGTTCGGCGAAGTACGTTTCGGTCCGACCGGGTACGAGATGGCGCATCCGGAATACAGCGTGCTCGCCGACGACGCCGTCGCAGCCGCGGAGGATCGGCTGACGCCGGTGTATCCCGCGACCGCCGGCGTTTATCCCGGCACGCTGCGCCGGCTGATCGAGCAGGCGCTCGCGCGCTATCTCTCGGCGTTGCCCGAATGGTTGCCGGCGTCGGTGTTGCAGCAGCTCGATCTGCCGAGCCTGCAAGAGGCGCTGACGCTCGTGCATCGCCCGCCGCCCGACGTTGATCCCGCGTCGCTTCTTAGCGGCGCGCATCCGGCGCAGCAGCGGCTTGCGTTCGAGGAATTGTTGGCGCACGTGCTGAGCTTGAAGCGTTTGCGCGCGCAAGTGAGGGCGCAGCCGGCGCCGGTGTTATCGGGAAGCGGCGCGCTCGTCCGCCAACTTCTGGCGCAATTGCCATTCACGCTGACCGGTGCGCAACAGCGTGTGCTCGATCAGATCGAGCGCGATTTGCGCGAGCGTTTTCCGATGCAGCGGTTAGTGCAGGGCGACGTCGGTTCCGGCAAGACCATCGTCGCCGCCTGCGCCGGCGCTATCGCGATTGAGGCCGGTTACCAAGTGGCGGTAATGGCGCCAACCGAACTGCTCGCCGAGCAACATCTAAAAAGTTTCACGCGCTGGTTCGCGCCGCTTGGCATCAACGTGCTCGGCCTTTCCGGCAAACTCATCGGCCGCGCACGCACGCAGGCATACGAGCAGCTCGCGAGCGGCGCGGCCCAGGTCGTCATCGGGACGCACGCCTTGTTCCAGACCGAGGTCGCATTCGCCAAGCTCGGACTCATCATCGTCGACGAACAGCACCGCTTCGGCGTGCAGCAGCGGCTGCAACTGCGCGAGAAGGGCGCGCGCGAGGCGCAGCTGCCGCATCAACTGATCATGACCGCAACCCCGATCCCGCGCACGCTGGCGCAGAGTCTGTACGCCGATCTCGACGTCTCGGTCATCGACGAGCTGCCGCCGGGCCGGGTGCCGATCGAAACCGTCGCCGTGCCGGCATCGCGCCGACCGGAAGTGGTGGCGCGTGTGCGCGCCGCGTGTGCCGCCGGTCGCCAGGCGTATTGGGTGTGTCCGCTGATCGAGGAATCGGAGGCACTGGAGTTGCAGACCGCGACCGACACCGCGACGGCACTCGCCGAGGCGCTGCCCGATGTCGCCATCGGCCTCGTGCACGGGCGCATGAAGCCGGCCGAGAAGGAGCGCACCATGGCGCGGTTCCAGCGCGGCGAGTACCAAGTCCTGGTGGCGACAACCGTGATCGAGGTCGGCGTCGACGTGCCGAATGCGAGTCTCATGATCATCGAAAACGCCGAGCGTTTGGGGCTGGCGCAATTGCACCAGTTGCGCGGACGCGTCGGCCGCGGCGAACAGGCGAGTAGCTGCGTGCTGTTGTACGAGCCGCCCCTGTCAGAGCTTGCCCGCGAGCGCCTTGCGGCGCTGCGGGGAACTAATGATGGTTTCGAAATCGCGCGCCGTGATCTCGAGATGCGGGGCCCCGGCGAGGTGCTGGGCACGCGCCAGACCGGCGAGGCGGCGTTTCATATCGCGGACATCGTGCGCGACCGGGCGCTGCTCGATCGTGTGGAGCACGCGGCGGAGCTGTTGTTGGCGCATCATTCGGACCGGGTGGTGCCGTTGATTCAGCGATGGTTTGGGACGAGGGAACGCTACGCGAGCGTGTAGCGAGTTAGGCCGAAAATGAGCAATCCCCACGGGTCGGATACCTTGGCGGCGGGCGTCCGGCCGCCGAGCCGATTTAGGGGATGCTTGACATCTCCCCCTCCCCGAATATGATTAGCACTCACCAAAACCGAGTGCTAACAACTTCCCTCCGGACGTTGGAGGAGATGTTGAACCGGCTCAAACCCGGCGTGCACTTATATTTCCCCGTTTGGACATAGAGAAATGACAGGAGGAAATGGTCTATGACCGCCCAGGCAATGAAGAAAGGAGAAACCTCAGTGAACATCCGTCCGCTCCATGACCGCGTCGTCGTGCGCCGCCTCGAAGAGGAACGCAGGTCGGCCGGTGGCATCGTGATTCCGGACACCGCCAAAGAGAAGCCGATCCAGGGCCAAGTCGTGGCATGCGGCAACGGCAAGATTCTGGAGGACGGCAAGGTCCGTCCGCTCGACGTGAAGGTCGGCGATAAGGTGTTGTTCGGCAAATATTCCGGTACCGAGGTCAAGATCGGTACTGAAGAACTGCTCGTGATGCGCGAAGAAGACATCATGGGCATCATCGAAGGCTAATTGCCCAGTCCCCTGGGCGCATCAATTCAGAGAGGGAAGAACAATGGCTGCTAAAGACGTACTGTTTGGCGACAGCGCGCGCCAGCGCATGCTGCGCGGTGTCAATCTGCTCGCCGATGCGGTGAAGGTAACGCTCGGCCCCAAGGGTCGTAACGTGGTGCTCGATAAGGCGTTCGGTTCGCCGACCGTCACCAAAGACGGCGTATCGGTCGCGAAGGGAATCGAACTCAAAGACAAATACGAAAACATGGGCGCGCAGATGGTGAAGGAGGTCGCGAGCAAGACCTCCGACGTCGCCGGCGACGGCACCACCACCGCGACCGT
>JBKHXU010000207.1:0-3877 GCA_046565865.1 Gammaproteobacteria bacterium
GCACGCGGCCGCATCGGCGTCGAACCCGGCACCGGTTTCAAGGCCACCGATCAGCAATCCCCGCACCGCCGTGAGGCCACGCGTCGAGGCGGCGGCGATCCATGGTGCGGTCGCGTACCCCGGCTCGGTGTCGAAACAAGCCGCCTGCACGGCGTCACAGGCAACCGCGGAATCGGCGGTGCGATGAACCAACAGAATGGGAACGTCTGACGCCGGGGTCGCCACGCGGCAGGCCGCCGGCTCGTTGATCGGCTGCTGGTTGAATGGGTCCCAACGGATGCCGTCGAACGGATCGGCGGCCGCGAACGCCACGGCGGCCGCCACACGCCGGCCGCCGGGCGTCGGCGTTGCATGACGCGCGATCGCATAGAGCTGAACAAAAAAACCGCCGTTGGACCAGCCGATGACATAGATGCGGTTCAAATCGACGATCGATTCCTGCGACAAGGCGTCGATGAGCGCGTCCGTGTAAGCGATGTCAGGATTGGCCGACGGTGAGCCGAGATCGCGGAAATAAAAATCGTGGTGCTGGCCATCGCGTGGGGAAACCGTCGGGAAGCGCAAGTTCCGTCCCTGGATCGCGGCCAGAACGAAACCCGGGCGTGCCGGGTCGTCCGATAGGTTGTAGCTCTGTGCCTTCGCCAGCAAGCCGGTTTCGGTGCCGGCAAGATCGGCGGTTCCGTCGCCACCCGGATGGAACCAGAGCACGAGCGGCCGAGGGGACGCGCTCGATGCACCCGGCGGACGATAGATGCACGCATGGCGCGTGAAGCCGAGCACGGTATCGGTCCGCCGGCTCCACGGCGCGGCACAGACCGGCGTTTCCGTCGGCGTGGTAATCGTCGCCACACCGAGCTCCGCGGCGACGCGCGTACAAGGAGAACCGGGGCTGCACGCCGGTAGTGGCGCAGCGAGGCCGGTGGTGGGATGACAGAGATCGGCCGTGGCCGATGGCGATGCGCCATTACCACCGCCCGAGCAGCCGCCGACAACCGCGACACAAAACGCCATGCCCCTTGCGCACCGAACCAGCGCTTGGGCGACCGGCGTCATCCAGTAAGTTTCTTTTTCAGCAGTTCGTTCACCGCCGCCGGATTGGCCTTACCCTGGGTCGCCTTCATTACCTGGCCAACGAAGAAGCCAAAAAGTTTCTCCTGGCCGGCGCGGTATTGTTCGAGTTGTTTGGGGTTCTTGGCCATCACGTCGTCGATTGCCTTTTCGATCGCCGAGGTGTCGGTGATTTGTTTCAAGCCCTTCTTCGCAATCACGGTGTCGGCGTCGCCTTCGCCGGCGTACATGGCCTCCAATACCTCTTTCGCGATCTTGCCGGAGATGGTGTTATCGGCGATGCGTTGCACGAGGCCGGCGAGCATCTTGGCCGAGACCGGGGATTGGGTGATGTCTTTGTTGTCGCGGTTCAAGTGGCCCGCGAGTTCCGAGGCGATCCAGTTGGCGACGACCTTGGGATCGGCTTTGGATTCCGCCAGCGCGTCTTCGTAGTACTGCGCCATTTCGCGCGAGCTGGTGAGCACGCCGGCATCGTAGGGGGACAGGCCGAATTCTTTCATGAAGCGCGCGCGCTTGATGTCGGGCAGCTCGGGCAGGGTCGTTTCGACCTCGCGCACGAACGCCTCGTCGATAACGAGCGGCGGCAGGTCAGGGTCGGGGAAGTAGCGGTAGTCCATCGCTTCTTCTTTGCCACGCATCGAGCGCGTGACGTTCTTGTCCGAGTCGTACAGGCGCGTCTCCTGTATTACTTTTCCGCCCGACTCCAATAGATCGATCTGACGCTCGATTTCGTACTCGATCGCCTTCTCGACAAAACGGAAAGAGTTGATGTTCTTCAGCTCCGCGCGCGTGCCGAACTTCGCCTGCCCCTTCGGCCGCACCGAGACGTTGGCGTCGCAGCGAAACGATCCTTCCTGCATATTGCCGTCGCAGATGCCGAGGTATACGACGAGCTGGTGCAGCTTCTTCATGTACGCCACCGCCTCTTTCGCCGAACGCATGTCCGGTTCGGAAACGATCTCGAGCAGCGGCGTACCGGCGCGGTTCAAATCGATGCCGGACATGCCGTGAAAATCCTCGTGCAGCGACTTGCCCGCGTCCTCTTCCAGATGCGCGCGGGTGATGCCGATGATTTTTTCCTTACCATCCAACTCGATCGTGACCTTGCCCTGAGCCACGATCGGAATTTCGTACTGGCTGATCTGATAGCCCTTCGGCAAATCGGGGTAGAAATAATTCTTGCGCGCGAACACCGAGCGCCGGTTGATCCTGGCGCCGATCGCGAGCCCAAACTTGACCGCCATGCGCGCCGCCTCCTTATTAAAGACCGGCAGCACACCGGGCAAGGCGATATCGACCGCGCACGCCTGCGTGTTCGGCTCGGCGCCGAACTGCGTGGACGCGCCGGAGAACGCCTTGCTCTTGGTGAGCAACTGCGTGTGGATCTCAAGCCCGATAACGGGTTCCCATTCCATTTACGCGAATCCCCTCGGTGCGCGCTGGTGCCAGTCAGTCGCCTGCTGATAGCGGTTTGCGACGTTGAGCAGCTTAGCTTCGCCGAAATACTGACCGATCAACTGCATCCCGACAGGTAGTTCGCCGGCGAAGCCCGCGGGGAGCGAGATGCCGGGGAGGCCCGCGAGATTGACCGAGATGGTGTAGATGTCGGAGAGGTACATCGCGACCGGGTCGTCGCTTTTTTCGCCCAGCTTGAACGCGGTGGTCGGACTGGTGGGTCCGAGGATTACGTCGCAGCGCTCGAAGGCTTTCTTAAAATCGTCGGCGATCAAGCGCCGCAGCTGTTGCGCTTTCAAATAGTACGCATCGTAGTAACCGGCGGAGAGCGCGTAGGTGCCGATCATAATGCGGCGCTTCACCTCGGGTCCAAAGCCCTCCGCGCGCGTGCGTTCGTACATGTCGGCGAGGTCTTTATACTCCTTCGCGCGGTGACCATAGCGCACGCCGTCGAAGCGCGAGAGGTTGCTCGATGCCTCGGCCGGCGCCAGTACGTAGTAGCACGGCACGGCGAGCTGGCTGTTCGGCAAACTGATGTCGACGAATTGGGCGCCGAGTTTTTTGTATTCGGCGATCGCGGCGTCGATGATGCGCGCGACTTCGGGGCTTAGGCCCTCGCCGAAATATTCCTTCGGCAAGCCGATGCGCACACCTTTTATATCGTCGGCGAGTCTCGCCGTGTAGTCCGGCACCGGCTTGTCGACCGAGGTCGAATCGCGCGCATCGAAACCAGCCATCGTATTAAGTAAGAGCGCGCAGTCTTCCACGGTGCGACACATCGGCCCGCCCTGATCCAGGCTCGACGCGAACGCGATCATGCCGTAGCGCGACACGCGCCCGTACGACGGTTTCAACCCGGTGAGATTGGTGAGCGCCGCCGGCTGGCGGATCGAGCCGCCGGTGTCGGTGCCGGTCGCCGCCGGCGCGAGCCGCGCGGCCACGGCCGCGGCCGAGCCGCCGGAGCTGCCGCCGGGAACGCGCGCGGTGTCCCATGGGTTTTGCACGGGACCGTAGTACGAGGTTTCGTTGGATGAGCCCATGGCGAACTCGTCCATGTTGGTCTTGCCGAGACAGACGGCGCCGGCCTGGTTGAATTTGTCAATAATGGTCGCGTCGTAGGGGGCGACGAAGTTGGACAGGATCTTCGACCCGCAGGTGGTCAGCCAGCCATCGGCGCAAAAAATATCCTTCTGCGCGATTGGGATGCCGGTCAGCGGACCGGCCTTGCCCTGGGCGAGACGCGCGTCGGCAGCCTTCGCCTGGGCCAGTGATTTTTCCGTGTCCACCGTGATGAAGGCGTTCAGCGCCTTATACTTACTAATACGTTCGAGAAAGCACCGGGTCAGCTCCTCGC
>JBKHXU010000208.1:0-5542 GCA_046565865.1 Gammaproteobacteria bacterium
CCGCTGCTGCGCGCCTGGGGTGGCGTAACGGTCGCTTATCGCCGGGCGCTGAACGAGTCGCCGGCGTACACGCGCAATCACGAAGAAATCATCAAGGCGTTCGAGGAAGGCATCCTGTATGCCGACGGCTTGGCGCCGGTGCGTGCGGTGCTCGATCGCTACGGTCACGTCGCCGGACTCGTGTGCCGCAAGCAACACGAAGACGCCGACGGCACCTGGCGCGAAACCGCGGAGGAGATCACGCTGCCGGCGCGCGCGATCCTGGTCGCCACCGGCGCGCGCCCGAACGTGGCGTACGAGTTTGAGCACAAGGGCCACTTCGCCAAAGAGCGCGGCCACTACCAGACGTTCGAGGACGGTCCGAACGGCCCGGTCGCGGTGCCGGTGGCGGCGCACGCGAAGCTGCCACAGTTCGGTCCGTTTACCTCGTACGCACAGCACGATCGGCGCGTAAGCTTTCTCGGCGACACGCATCCGGTATTCAACGGCAGCGTGGTCAAGGCGATCGCCTCCGGGGCGCGCATCTATCCCAAAATCGTTGCGAGCTTCGGGGCACGCGCGAAGCAGACCGGGGACGATGCGGAGTACGCGCAGTTTCGCGCACACATGGACGAGCTGATGCAGGCGCGCGTGCACGCGGTGAAACGGCTGGCGCCGCAAGTGGTGGAGCTCACGGTGCACGCACCACTCGCGGCGCGCAAGTTCCGCCCCGGCCAATTCTTCCGGCTGCAAAATTTCGAGACCCACGCACCGAGCGTGGACGGCACGCGGCTACAGACCGAGGCGTTGGCGCTGTACGGCGCGCGCGTCGATCGCGACCAGGGGTTGGTGACCATGATCGTGATCGAACGCGGCGCGAGCGCGCGCCTGGTCGCGACGCTCAAGCGCGGCGATCCGGTGACGCTGATGGGCCCAACCGGCGTGCGTCTCAAGATTCCGGACGACCGCGAAACCGTCATGATCGTCGGCGATCGCCTAGGCGTCGCGGCGCTGCTCGCGACCGGCAACGCGCTGCGCGCGCACGGCAACCGGGTGCTGTACGTCGGCACCTATCGTTCGGCCGCCGACATTTATTGCCGCGCCGAGATCGAGCAGGCGGCCGATCATATCCTCTGGGTCACGCACAGCGGAGCGCCGGTGACGGTCGAACGCGCGGGCGATGCCGCCGTGACCGGCGATCTCGTCGACGCCATTCGCCGTTACGCGACCGGCGAGCTGACCCACGGCGCGCCGCCGATCGCGTTCGGGGACGTACGGCGCCTGATCGTGACCGGCGGCAGCCGCCTGGTGCGCCGCATGCGCGACGCCAAGCACGGCGAGCTCATCGAACTGCTGCACCACGCGCAAGCCATCGCCTCCATCAGCACCCCGATGCAATGCATGCTGAAGGGCGTGTGCTCGCAATGTCTGCAATGGCAAATCGACCCACACACCGGGAGCCGCACCAAGGCGGTGTTCGGCTGCTCGTGGCAGGACCAGCCGCTCGAGATCGTCGATCTCGACAATCTCGACGAGCGCCTGGGGCAAAACCGGCTGCAGGAGCACTTGACCAACCTTTGGCTCGATCGCGTACTGGCGCGGGGCGATATCGATCGGGTCTAGTCAACCGGCGGCGTGCTGGCGCGTTGAACGCCATGCGGCCGACTACAATTCGACTATCGCTGGCCAGGAGGGAGTTATGCGTTATCTCAGTCTTGTCGTTCTCGCCTCGACCCTGTTTATCGGCGGCTGTGCCTCGAGCCTATCCGGTAGCGCGTACGAACGGCGCCAGGCGCGCACCGTGCAAGAGGTCGAGCTGGGCGTGGTCGAACACGTACGCACGGTACAGATCGAAGGGACGAAGTCCGGTATCGGCGCACACGCGGGTGCCGCCGCCGGCGGCGTGGCCGGCAGCGAAATCGGTCAAGGCAAGGGTCGGGTCGTCGGGGCCATCGCCGGCGCCGTCGTCGGCGGCGTCGCCGGCGCCGCGGCGGAAGAACGCCTCACGCGGCAACCGGGGTTGGAGATCACCGTGCGCCTCGATAGTGGACGGCTGGTCGCGATCACCCAAGCCGCGGATGAGGCGTTTCGCGTCGGCGAGCGCGTACGTCTGATTCACGGCGGACGCGGCGGCTCACGCGTCACGCACTAGCCGGTCGAAACCGTAATCGCGCTCGACGCGGCACACGCGCACGCGGTAGCGCCGGGCGGTGAAGATCACGACGTAGTACGGCGGCGCGGGTGTGGGTGCGATCACTTGCGGAACAGCCACAGCAACAGCGACACCGCGACACTGACCACGATCATCGTGGTCAGCGGAAAATAGAATCGGAAATTCTCGCGCTCGATGACAATGTCGCCGGGGAGCCGAAACAAGCCCAGTTTGGTGAGCCACGGCCAGGCCAGGCCGACGGCAAGCAACACGATTCCCAATCCGATCAGCCAGCGATTCATAGGACTTGCCGCCCGCGATGCAGACAATAGTGAGACGCCATTGTACCCGCAAGCGCGTTAGCGCCGGACAGCCGCGTCCGGAGCGCTCAGGAAATCCAGAATTTCGCGCCGCCGTACCATGGCGTCGGCGTAACCGAGGGCGATGAGTGCGCGGCAGTACGGCTTCTCGAATAACAGGTAGCTTACGAGGTTCGAGCCGCTCCTGTTGTAGGCGCCGAGACCACGCAACAGCCAACGCACGGCGCGCGGCAGGCACTCGACGTAGCGCGCGGCGATTTTCTCCAAATCCTCGCTCGGACTGATGACGAGCACATCGACCTTGCGCAACGTCACGCCGTGTTCCTGCAGGTACTCGCTCGGAATCAGGCTGACGGTCTTGTTGATGCGCTGCAACCGCTCGATGTCGGCCTCGAGGCTGTCGAGGAAGATGCTATTCAGCACGTGCCCGGCGATCTGCGCCAGCGACGGGTACTCCGGCGCCGGCGGGCGCACCGACGCCGGCGGCGCCTCGTGGCGCACGCCGATGATGAGCACGCGCTCGGCGCCAAGGTGCAGCGCCGGGCTGATCGGCGCCACCTGGCGCATGGAGCCGTCGCCGAAGTACTCGCGGTTGATCGGTTCGGCGGCGAACACGAACGGGATCGCGGACGACGCCATCAGGTGATCGAGCGTAATGCTGGCGGCGGCGCCGACGCGGCGCGCGCGCTTCCACGGCGCGAGCGTGTCCACGCCTTGGTAAAAACTGACCGACTGGCCGGAGTTGTAGCCGGAGCAGGTGATGCTGAGCGCGCGCAGCGCACCGGCGTCGATCGACGCCTGAATCTCGCGGCACGGCAGTCGCGCCTCGAGCAACTCCCGCAGCGGCGCGCGATCAAGCAGTGCCCGCGGATTGCGCCGGCCGAGGCCGCCGAGCAGGAGCGCACCGAGCCAGCGCAGGCCATTGGCGACGAGACCGCGGCCATCGGCACGGTACACCTGATTCACCTCGAAGTTGCGCCACACATAGTTCAGCCGGCGCACGCCCGTATGAAACCGGCGCGCGTAGATCGCAAGTGCGGTGGCGTTGATGGCGCCGGCGGAGGTACCGCACAACACCGGGAACGGATTGGGACAGCCGTCGGGCAGCATCTCGGCGATGGCCTTGAGCACGCCCACCTGATACGCCGCGCGTGCGCCACCGCCGCCCATCACCAGCCCCACGATTGGCTTGTCGGTATTTGCATCCATGACCACTCGCGCCCTCTCGGCCGCGCATATTAGGGTTACCGCGAGCTTAGCAGTCCGTCTCGCCGCCCGCCGCCGTGACGGCCGCTGCGACGTAGGCTACGATACCGCCCCTTTCATTAACGCAGAGAAAACGTTTGCGTACGTTACGGGAACGCGTGTTGGCATTGGCCGGATTGTTTCAGGCGGCGCGTCTGGTGCAGCAACTGGCACGCGAGGGCCGCAGCGACACCGAGGCGTTTCGCGCCAGCACGCACAGCATCTTGATGCTCGATGCCGCTAGCACCGACGAGGTCTACGGCGGCGCCCGCGGGCTCAGTCTTGGACTGACTTTCCTGCGCGACAAATTGACCGGCAACGCCGATGCCATGGACATGGAGATCGCGAAGTACGTTATCGCCATGCTGCAGCTCGAGGCCGCGCTGCGGCGACGTCCGGAGGTAACCGATGCGGTCCGCGCCGGCGTCGAGACGGCGGATGCGCAGATGGCGTTTTTCGACAACGACGCCGACGACGAGGGTGTGCATCCACGGCTGGTCGAAAAACTCGCCGAGCTGTACACACAGACATTGAGCACATTGACGCCGCGCATCATGGTCAACGGCGAACAAGGTTATCTGGCGACGCCGCTGATCGCGGCCAAGGTCCGCACCGCGCTGTTCGCCGGCATCCGCTCGGCCGTGCTGTGGCGACAGCTCGGCGGCAGCCGCTGGCAACTCCTGTTCAGTCGCGCCAAGATCGCGGCGCAGGCGGCCGGCATTCTCTCCGGCGCCGGCGCCGAACGCGCCAACTAACCTCAGGAACGTGCCGGCCGCTTGCCGAGCTTGCGTTGCAGCGTGCGCCGGTGCATCCCTAACCGGCGCGCGGTTTCGGAAATATTTCCGCCGCACTCATGCAACACCGCTTGGATGTGCTCCCACTCCAGCCGCGCCACCGACAACGGCCGCTCGCCCACTGGTGTATCGGCATCGCCCTTGACGCGCGTGAACACCGCCACCACCTGATCGGCGTCGGCCGGCTTGGCGAGATAATGCACGGCGCCGAGCTTGATCGCCTCAACCGCGGTCGCGATGCTGGCATAACCCGTCAGCACCACCACGCGCGTATTGGGATCGAGCGCCTTCAGTTTGGCGACCAGGTCGAGCCCGCTCGCCCCCGGCATCTTGAGATCGACCACGGCGTAGTCCGGCGCATCCTGCCGCGCGAGCGCGGTTGCCGCCGGCACGTTGTGCGCCACACGCACGGCGAATCCGCGGCGCTCGAGCGCCTCCGCCAGCACGCGGCAGAACGTGGCGTCATCGTCGACCAACAGCAACGTCGGACGCTCGTTGCCGGCGGGCGCGCTCATACAGCGACGCACAACGGCGCGAGCGGCAGCACGATGCGACAGCACGCACCGCCCTGTTCTACGTCCGTGAGCCACACATTCCCGCCCAGCCGCTCCACGGTCGCATGCGCCAAGAACAGCCCGAGCCCCATGCCCTCGCCCGCGGTCTTGGTCGAGAACGGCTCACGCCCGACACGCCGATCGGCGCCGGGCGCGAGCCCAGGCCCGCGGTCGCGCACTTCGAGCGTGAACGCGCTGTCGTCCCAATGCGCCTGCACCGCGACGTCGTGCGGCGAGACATCGGCGGCATTGTTCAGAATCGACAGGATCGCTTGGCTTAAGGTCTGCTCGGCCACGATCTCCGGCGCGGCGGCGGTGCCGGCGGCGCGGTAATGCAGCGTCGCGCTTGGACGCATGGCGCGCCAACGCTGCATCAACTCATCGAGATAGGTATCGAGCGGCAGCCGCCGGCCGGACTCGACGCGCGTCTCGCCCGCGGCGCTCGCGAGCGTCGACAGGATTTGCTTGCAGCGCTCGATCTGCTCGCGCAAGGTTTGC
>JBKHXU010000209.1:0-8542 GCA_046565865.1 Gammaproteobacteria bacterium
CCGTGCGGGTGGAAGACGATCCGCATGATCTGGCGAAACCGCGCGGCAAGCAGGACTGGCAGTTGGAACCGCATTCCATGTGGTATCCGCGCACGACTGGCATCTGGCAAACGGTATGGTTGGAGCACGTCGCGCGCACGTACATCGGCAAGATCCGGTGGACGCCGAGTTTGGAACGTTTCGAGATCGGCTTCGTCGCGTGCCTCGCCGGCGATCGCAACCCCAACGCCACTATCGAGGTGCGGCTGCGCCACGGCGACAAAGTGCTCGCCTGCGATTCGTATCAGGCCATCGATGGCGAAGTGACGCGGCGCATCGCGCTATCCGACCCCGGCATCGATGATTCGCGCAACGAGTTACTGTGGAGTCCCGAGCGCCCGACACTGATCGACGCCGAGATCCGCTTGAAAGACGGCGAGCGCGTGCTGGACGAAATCAAATCCTACACCGCCATCCGCTCGGTAAATATTCTGCGCGATCGCTTCATGTTGAACGGCCGGCCCTACATGCTGCGCATGGTGCTCGATCAAGGCTATTGGCCGGACACGCTGCTCGCCGCGCCGAGCGACGAGGCGCTGCGCCGCGATGTCGAACTCGCGAAAGCGATGGGATTCAACGGCGTGCGCAAACACCAGAAGATAGAAAACCCGCGCTACCTGTATTGGGCCGATAAGTTGGGTCTCTTGGTATGGGAGGAGATGCCGTCGGTGTACCGCTTCGGCGAGACCGCGATCAAGCGCCTGGCGCGCCAGTGGGCCGAGGCGATCGACCGCGACTACAGTCACCCGTGCGTGGTCGTGTGGGTGCCATTCAACGAATCGTGGGGCGTGCCCGATTTACCGACGACGCAAGCGCATCGGCACGCGGTCGAAACGTTCTATCACCTGACCAAGACGCTGGACGCGACGCGGCCGGTGGTCGGCAACGACGGCTGGGAGAGCAGCGCCACCGACATCATCGGCATTCATGACTACGACAATAACATCGACCATCTGCGTGAGCGCTATGGCGCCGAGGTGCGGCGCGAGGAGCTGTTCGATCGGCGCCGCCCGGGCGGCCGCATCCTCACGCTCGACGGCTATCCGCATCGCGGGCAACCGATCGTGCTCACCGAGTGCGGCGGCATCGCGCTTGGCAAATGCCCGCCGCCCGGGGTCACCCAAACCTGGGGCTACACCGTGGCCAAAGACGAGGCCGATCTCTATCGCCGCTACTTCGAGCTGATGGAGGTCATCAACAAGACCGCTCTCTTTAGCGGCTTTTGCTACACCCAATTCGCCGACACGTTTCAGGAAGCGAACGGTCTGTTGTGCGCCGACCGTACGCCGAAGATCCCGCTGGATCAGATCGCGCGCGCGACCCAAATCGCGCGCACCTATATACCAGGAACCGTATGATGCACCGGCTCGAGCTCATCAAGCCGGATGGGCGAGCGCTGACTTTATATAGCCGCTGGCCGCTCGATCCGCGGCTGACCGCGCCGAGCCCATTTCCCGATCCCCTCAACGCGCAACCTCATCGGCGCTGGCACCCGGTGCGCGGCGAATGGGTAACCTACGCCGCGTATCGCCAGGGCCGGACGTTTTTACCGCCCCCCGAATACAACCCGCTGGCGCCAACGACGGATAACACGAAGCCCACCGAAGTGCCGGCCGGCGCCTGGGACGTGGCCGTGTTCGACAACCGCTTTCCCTCGCTCAGCCTGGATGCACGCGAGGCGCCCGAGCACATCGTGCCGGTCGCGCCCGGCACCGGCAAATGCGAGGTGGTCGTGTTCACCCAGGCCGCCGACGCCTCGCTTGGCAGCCTGCCGCTCGATCACATCGAGCTTTTGTTTCAGGTATGGGGCGAGCGCACCTCGCGGCTCGGGGGTCTTGCGGAAATCAACTACGTGCTGCCGTTCGAGAACCGCGGTGCCGAGGTTGGCGTGACGTTGCATCACCCGCATGGCCAGATCTATGCCTACCCCGTCGTGCCGCCCGTGCCCGCGCGTATGCAGCAAGTCGCGCTCGATCACTACACGCGTTATCGGCGCGGCGTACTCCAAGAACTCATTCAAAAAGAAATAGCGGCGCACACGCGCGTGCTCTATCGCGGTGAGCATGCGATCGCTTTCGTGCCGGTGTGCGCGCGCTACCCGTACGAGACATGGGTGGCGCCCATCGAACCGGCGCAAACATTCGCCGATCTTTCCGACGCGCAGCGCGCCGATCTCGCGCGCGCACTCAAGACCGTTTTGTTGAAGTACGACGGACTGTGGAACCGAGCGTTTCCCTATTTGCTCGCCTGGTTCCAGGCGCCGACCGATGGCGCGGCGCATCCCGAGTCACACCTGCACGCGCAGCTCTACCCGCCCTACCGCACGCGCGACAAGCTGAAGTATTTGGCGGGCACCGAGCTTGCCGCCGGGTTTTTCGCGATGGACGCGCTGCCGGAAGATAAGGCGCGCGAGCTGCACCAAGTCCACGTCACGCTCGACTAGCATGAAGACGTTCGCCGACGTGTACGCGACCCCGCCGACGGCGGTGGCCGCCGCGCCCGGCCGCGTTAACTTGCTCGGCGAGCACACGGACTACAACGACGGTTACGTGTTACCCATCGCGATTCCGCAACGAACTTACGTGTCGATCGCGCGCGCGGCCGGCAACGATTTTCGTTTGTATTCCGCCGAGCTGGATGCGCTCGTCACATTTTCGCTGCAGCGAGCACCGACCGTGCAATTCGCGAGCTACGTCTACGGCTGTATCCGCGAGCTCGACGCGCGCGGGATCGCGGTCCCTGCGCTCGACATACATGTGCGCTCGGAAGTACCGATCGGCATCGGCGTGTCATCGAGCGCCGCGTTGGAGGTCGCGACGTTACGCGCCATCCGCGAGCTGCTCGATCTGTCGCTCGATGATGTCGAAATCGCGCGCCTGGCGCAGCGCGCGGAGATCAAGCATGCGCACGTCAACTGCGGCATTATGGACCAGATGGCGGCGAGCCTGGCGGACACCGGGCGCATGCTGTTTCTCGACACGCGCACGCTCGATCGCAGACTGCTGCCGCTGCCCCGCGATACCGAAATTCTTGTGCTCGACTCCGGTATCCCGCGTGCGCTCGCGGACAGCAGCTACAACGATCGGCGCCGCGAATGCGAACAGGCGGCGCGGCTGCTGAAGGTCAAGGCGCTGCGCGATGTGACGCAAGCGGATGCCGTCGCCGGCCTACCCGAACCCCACCGCCGCCGCGCGCGACATGTGGTCACTGAAAACAACCGGGTATTGAAGGCGACCCAACAATTAGGCGCTCTCGATTTTGGCGGGCTAATGAACGCCTCGCACCAGAGCCTGCGCGATGACTTCGAGGTGTCGATTGCACCGCTCGATAGCTTGGTCGAGCTGTTGCAGCAACACCCGGCGGTGTACGGTGCGCGCTTGACCGGTGCCGGTTTCGGCGGCGCGTGTGTCGCGCTGTGTCGGACCGACCATGCCTTGGCCGTTGCCGCCGACATCTTGCCGCGTTACAACACTGCGAAGCGCCAAGGCCGGGTTGTAGCGCCACCCGAGCGCCTTCAAAGCGATCCTGAGCATTAGTCACGGGCGCGACTAGTGCGGCGCCCAACGTCGCCGCGGTCGCCATACCCGTTATTGCGCAAGGTGGCGCGCAATGGCGCGCCAGCGGTGGTTGCAGTGGTATTGCCCGTTACTACATTGGTCGCCACCGGCTCGATGCGGAAATACACGTAGTCTTGCTGCATGCGATCGCGAATGCGCACCTGCTTGGCCGCCGGCGCACGTCCGCGCTTTGCGCGCGTTACGCCGGATGATCGGCGCAAACCGCCGCCACCGCCCGGCTGCCGAATGACGGCCATATCCCGCTCGTTTCGGCGGTTAATCGCGCGGCTGCGTGGCTTTACTCACCTCATGGAACTCGCGGATGCGCGCCCGGTCCTTCCAGAAGCGCACGAGCGCTTGAATACACGGAGATGTTGCATGGCCAAAATACTTGGATGGGCGGTGCTGATTATTTTCCTGATCGGGTTGTTGGTAGTGCTTGGCTTCTTCAAACTGATCATACCCGGCGGATGATGGGCGCGCGCACCAGCGGTGCGCTCTTATTTCGTGAACACGGTCATCAGCAGCCATGCGGCATAGCCGAATGACAAGATCGTCATAACGTCGACCACGATGTCGATCCAGAACTGGCTTATCAGCCAGTCGGCGAATCGCTGGCGCCGACTGTCTTTTAGCGCCGGATCGACGGTACCGATGTAGACATACCAGTTCGCGATTTTGTTAAGCAGCGCTCCCAACACCTGCGCGGTGGTACCGAACAAAAACAGAAATACCACGTCCCGCAGCTGGCCGGCCTCGACGAGTGATTTCGCGATGTCGTTGTTGACCAGCAGCAGCGCCGGGCCGCCGATACCGAAACCGACGAACCAGGTGCGCAATACCTTGTTGTATTCGAGATAGGCGTTGAAACCGTCGCCATCGTCGCCCGCCTCGTTCACATCGTGTTCGGTTGGTTTCGCCTTATTCCGCCGACTTCGTTTCATGCCCAGGTACCTCTCCGGTCGATTCGGTCGCCCATCCCATCCTTTCTCCGGTCGATGGCTGACACGCGCGCATTCTGGCGATCGTCTGTCGCGGTATCAAATCCGCCCGTCCAGATCGCTCGTGAGTTGCGCCGTTCTTCGGTACGCTAAGGCCAATTCCGCCGCCTTGGAGTCTCGCCATGATAGCGATCGAAGAGAAAGGTAACCTGCTGGAAGTCGGCGTTTACGGGGAACTTACCCTTGGCGACTATCGCCGGCTGGAAGTCGCGGTGAGCAACGAAATCATGACCGGCGCACCCAAGGTGAAGTTGCTGCTCGACCTCACGCGCATGACCGGGTTCACCCTCGACGTGGCGTGGGAGGAGATCAAGTTCACCCGCGCGCATGCGCACGATTTTCGCCGCATTGCAATCGTCGCGCCCGATCAATGGGCGCCATGGATCTCCTGGGTCAGCGCCGCGTTCACCGATGCGGAAGTGACGCTGTTCGAAGACCTGGAAACGGCGGAGGCGTGGTTGCGGGAGGAACGCTAGCGCCTAGACGCAGCCCGTCGGCTTGGGCAACCCACCGTACTTGGTGATCGGCTTCATCGGGCCCGTGTTCCAGAGCTTGAACAGATCTTTCTGGTCTTCCTCGATGAACTTGGCGAACTTGCGAATCGGCGGGACCATGCCGAACTCTTCGTAATAGTCGCGCGCCTTGGTGATATGGGCCCACTTGACGTCATCCAGCGCGATGCCGTCGGCCTCGGCCATGGCGCGCGCGATCTCCGGCGTCCATGCGTCGCGATCGACCAGATACCCGTCCCCGTCACGTTGCGGAAGTTGCATTGTTTGATCTCAGTTTGGATTTAGCCCGGCCATTATCCAGCAGCGCCAGGGCAAAGCAATTCGCCTCGAATATCGCGAACGGGAAGCAGGCCAGCCGCCCGGACACGAACTCCCGCGTCGAGACAATCGACCTGCGGATGCCCTCACTCTAGACATTGAGCGAGATCGACGATACTAGCGCACAGCTATCGCGCTGAAGCGCTTTTCCAGGTCGCGCAATTTCGGTGCGATTGCCACTCCCACGTGCAACCGCGGATCGGAAAGCTCCTTTCCCTCCGACATCTCGCGCGCCTTGATCGATTCCGCCGCCTTGGTGAACGCGGCCGGAAAGTAACGTTCGGTTTTCAGCTGCTCGTCCAGCACCGCCTTGCCGAAGTACGTGAACTCGCTTTCGTTGCCGCAGCCGAACGACTGCTTGTCAGGCGCCGAGGCGGTCGCCACCAACGTATGATCGTCCTTGAGCGGCTCGATAAAACTCCCCGAATAGCAGGCCGATATCATCAGCACGCGCCATTTGATCCCGGCCTCGTCCAGCGCCGCTTTGAGATCGGCGGGAGTGATATTGTTCAACCACAGCGGGCGGAAACTCACCGATAGCTCCTTCTGCGAGCCGTGGCTGGTCAGAAAAAGGAACAGTACGTCCTCGTCTCGATTCATCTTGTGACCGATCCGCTTCAGCACTTCGCGTAGATTGCTGACCGTCGCCAACGGCACATCGTCCACCGTGGCGGGATTGTTGATCAACGCTACCGATCGGCCTTGGGTGCCGAAGTCACGGTCGAACACATTCTGAGCGAATCGCACCTCTTTCATGAACACATCTTCGCTGCCGTAACCGCCGAAGCCGACGAAATACAGATCAGTCACGCCGCGACGACCCGGCGCGAGGCTGGCGGTGGCCACCTCGACCCGCGCGGGCTGCGCATAGTAAAGATGCTCTTGATTCAGCTTCTGATAAGCCGCGGGTACCTTGGGAGGCTCCACCCGCGGGTACCAAAAATCGCCGGTCCAGAGAAACAACGACGGGGCAATGACAACGAGCGCGTAGCTCGCGACATACGCCGCCGTGCGCCGCACGCGCCGACCGGAAACGTGATGCAGGATGAAACCGACGATCGCGAGCAACCAAACGGTAAGCGCGCCCCACACGATCCACGCCGCGCCCACACTCCAAGGCCGCACATGCTGCACCGCGATACCTATTAGGTACATGAACGGCGCCGCGCTGTACACCTGCACCACGAACCGCACCGCGCGGGGCCCGTCGCGCATCGCGACCGCCACCAGATACGCCACGAACAACACACCCGCGAGGCCCAGCGCCTCGCCGGTGAATGCCATGCGATTGAATTCGGGATCGGGCCGGTAGCGAACATAGTCGGCCACAACCGCAGTCAGCACGCTAACCCCGACCAATAACACGACCTGATGCAGCGAATACCGCAAGCGCGCCGGCGGCTGTCGAAAGAACAACAGCCGGACACCGTTTCGCAAGTTGGCGGCGAGACCCCTCAGCTCTTTTTTTAATGCCGCACGCATCGCGCGCTCCTCTTGAATGACGACGGTGTTTTAAAGGTAGACCCTATGGCGGCTCTCTGCCAAATTGACCAGCAGTCTAGCCCTGCGATGCACGATAAGGTCTGAATGTCCACGATGGATCAACATCGCGACGGCACCGATCAACTTCGGCAGAAACAGGCCTAGGTCATTCATGAAACTGCGAAGCGAGGCTTGATCATCACCGCGAAAGCGGGAATCCCGTTGCCGCCAGGCACCCGCGCTCGACGCCATGCACCGCAAGCAGGCACACCCGCGCGCACTGCACACCGCACGGGCAGACGCCCGCGACCCGTCGCCGCCAATCGCCGCGTACTCAGAAACTTACCGCACCACACGGTTGGTACGGTAACTGCTAGTCCGTAGCAAGGAGTCGATAACAGTCTCTAACGAAACGAGCGCCCCCTCCCATTCCCTCCCGCTTCGCGGGGGAGGGTTGGGGTGGGGGAAAAGCAGCGCGTGATTTGTTAGGAACTCCAAGGAGGATTTACTACATGGCGTCCATGAGCTATCTGTCGACGATCGAACGCTACCACGAGTACGGCAACGCCATCCGCGAACTGCTCGGTTCCATTCTCACCGGCATCAACCACAGCCGCCTATACACCGAACCCGAGGCGCTGCCCGCGGCGATGTGCGATGTCGCGCGCCACTACCCGTTCGTCTCGTTGCTCTACACGCTCGACCCCGACGGCATCCAGACCAGCGACAACATCCACTGTCTGCGCTACCAGCGGCCGCTGCACGACGACGCGCGCGGCAAGGACCGCAGCCAGCGACCGTACTTCGTGCTCGCGCGCGGCGCCGACGGCGTGGTGGTGACGGAACCGTACCTCTCGACCGCAACCGGCGTGCTGTGCATCTCCGCCGCGGTGCGCTGCCTGGCGGCGGACGGCAAGCTGCTCGGCTATACCGTGATCGACATCGACCTGGCCGACACTGTCGGCTTCCTCATGGGCGACGTCGCGCGCCGCCGCTTCCAGCCCGCGTTCCGCGTTGTCTACGCGTTGATCGTGGTCGGGCTGTTCGCCGTCGTCGGCCTGCTGCTATGGGCCGCCTTCAGCCAGGTGGCCGGGCTCTTCACCGGCGAGATGCGCGGCGACGCGCTGCACCTCAAACCCTTCGGCGTGATTATTTTTCTCACGCTCGCGCTCGCGATCTTCGACCTCGGCAAGACCATTCTCGAGGAGGAAATCCTCATGCACAAGGACATCTTCCGTCACAGCTCCACCCGCCGCACCATCACCCGCTTCATCGCCGCGATCCTAATCGCGGTGTCGATCGAGGCGCTACTGATGATGTTCCGCGCCGCGCTCGGCACCGGCGACGGCATGCACGCCGCCGTGTTGATGATGCTCACCGCCGTGGGGCTGCTGGTCGGGCTCGGGATTTACGTGTACCTGGGCGCGCGGGCGGAGGTGGCGTTGTTGCGCCAGCGGGGCGCGAGCCGGTGAGGATAGAACTCTGTCTCGAATCTATTTCTTTATGAAGATGAAGATGCATCTACCTCAATGCTCTACGGGCTCGTTCACACAAAAAGTCGTTCTTATCCAGTGACTCTGCCTGCCGAAGCACTTCTTCGGCCTTATCCGGTTCTCCGCGACGATGATATCCG
>JBKHXU010000210.1:0-19269 GCA_046565865.1 Gammaproteobacteria bacterium
TCGGTGATGTCGTTAGCCAGCACCAGACGCGCCCAGCGGCCGCGGAACAACACCTCGTACACAAACATCTCGACGTCGATGACGGTGTCATCCTGCTTGCGATGCCGCCACAGACCGACGTACGCGGTCTCCGGCGGGAACTTTTCGACATAGTCGAGCGGGCGCTGCAAGTCCTCCGGCGGGTGCAGGTCGTGAATCGCCATGCGCAGCAGTTCGTCACGCGTGTAGCCGTAGCGCCACACCGCGGTTTCATTGGCGGCGAGGATGTCGCGCGTATCGAGATCGAACACCCATGCCGGCAGCGGATTGCGCTCGAACAGCAATCGATACTGCGCCTCGGAATCGCGCAGCGCCGCCTCCACGCCCATGCGCTCGACGATCTCATCGCGCAAGGTCTCGTTGGCCTTGGCCAGCTCGGCGGTGCGCTCGAGCACGCGCTCCTCGAGCTCGTCGCGCGCCCGGCGCAGCGCCTCGGCCACCTGCCGCCGTTGGATCGCAGTCGACAACACGTGGCCCACGGCCTGTAAAAAGTTGACGTCGTCCTGGGTATAGAAGCGCGCGCTGCGGCTGTGCACGCCGAGCACGCCGTACGCGCGTGATGCGTCGCCCGCGATCGGCACGCTCATGCCGCTGACGACACCGTGGTCATGCAGCAGCGACGGGCCGTGGAAACGCGACTCGCTCGCGAGATCGTGTACCACCACCGGGGCATTCACTTCCAACGTGTAGCCGGCCTGCGAGTCCGCGTCGGCCTCGACCGTCGCCTGGTGCAACAGACCCTCCTGCCAGCCGACGCCGGCGCGCAGCCGCATGCATTTACCGTCCGGTTGAAGCTCCAGCACCTTGCAAAGCTCCGCCTCAAGCGTTTGCGCGGTCAGTTCGCACGCGAGCTGCAAAATCTCCGGGACGTCGTCGCGCTCGAGCGCAGCCTGGCCGAGCCGCGCGACCGTTTCCTGCTGGCGCGCCCGCGCCTCAAGGGTGCGCTCGGCATGCCTGCGCTCGGTGATGTCGGTCAGGATCGACAGGTGCAATCCCGGCAGAATGTTGGCAACGGCGCGATAGGCGAGTGTCACGCGGCCGCCGTCGCGGCGCACCAGCTCGTACTCGCCGCTCTGTTCACCGCGCGCGCGAAAATCGGACCACGCCTGCGCGAACGCCTCGCGCCGCTCCGGTGGCGAAAGCGACGCCACCGTCTGTTCGAGCAGCTGCTCGCGCGTATACCCGAGCAGCGCCAGCGCCGCCGGGTTGGCGTCGACGTAGCGACCGGCGTCGTCGGCGAGCAGGATGGCATCGAGGGCGTTGGCGAACACCGACTGAAACCGCGCCTCGCTCTCGCGCAGTCGCGCCTCGGTCGCGGCGCGCTCGGCGATCTCGGCCTGCGCCGCGGCGTAGAGCCGGGCGTTGTCGACCGCAATGGCGGCGCGCCGGCTCACCTCCTGGATCAAATCGATGTCGCCCGCGGCATAGTTGCGTCCGGAATCGGCATATACGAACGTGACCGCGCCGATGGCGCGCCCGCGCACCACCAGCGGCGCACACACGAAGGAACGAAATCCGAACGAGCGCAGCGCCGCGAGGTGCACCTCGTCCTTGGCAATGCTGCGCAGCAGCTCGTCCGGCACCTCGGCCAGCCATTGCGGCTGCCCCGATTGAATCACGCGCCGCACCACCGCATACGTGCCGAAATTGGAGTCGGTGCTCGCCGGGTAGCGTTCCATCAAGGCGCGCGCTCGCGCCAGCTTGTCGGCATCGGCGTGCGCGAGCGCCACGCGCGCGAACGCGCCGTCGTCGGCGATCATGTCGACCGCGCACCAGTCGGCGAGCTGTGGCACCGCCAGGCGCGCCAGCTGTTGCAACGTCTGGCCATAGTCGAGCGAGCTGGCTAGCACCGCACTGATTTCGGCCAGAAACTGCGTGCGCTCCTCGGCGCGCTTGGTCGCGGTGAGATCGGTCACCAGCACGAAGAAGCCGTCGGGTTCGCCAGCGGCGGTCAACCGCGGCGTCAACGTCGCGCGCACGAAGCGCCGGCCGCAATGGGCGTAGGGCACCCAGCGCTCGTAAGTCGCCGGCTTGCCGGCGAGCGCCGTTTCCACTTGATCGCGTATGGCACGATACCCTTCGTCGCCGATGACGTCGCGGATGTGACGGCCGCGCGTCTCGTCCCGGCTCTTGCCGAACCAGGCGCGATACGCCTCGTTGGTGAATCGGTAGCGCTCGTCGGGGCCGACATAACCGACCAGCGCCGGCATCGCGTCGGCCATGTGCTCGAGCTCTGCCTCACTCGCTCGCACCGCTTCCTCCGCCTGCTTGCGCGCCGTGAGGTCGTTCACAAGTACGTAAAAGCCGATCACCCGGCCGCGATCATCAGTGTGCGGTATGTAATCGGCGGCGATATAGCATCGGCCGCGACCGCGGTACGTTACCCAGCTTTCATAGTTAACGCGCTTGCCGGCCAGCGCCTGATCCATGTACACACGCAGGACGTTGGCGGCATCCAGCCCCAGCACCTCGCTCACGTGCTTGCCGTAAATATCCTCGCGCTTGGTACCGAACCAAACTTCGTATGCATGATTGTTGAAGCGGTAGCGCAGGTCGGCGTCGATGTAGGAGATGAGCGCCGGCGCGGCGTCGGTGATCAGCCGCAGCTCCTGCTCGCGCTGCTGCAAACGGCGTAACGTGCGCGCGCGTTGCTTGGCGATTGCAACGTAGTGGCTGATGGTCGCGAGGAATTCCAGATCGTCGTCGCCGAAAGCGCGCGGCGTGCGCGACGCGAACGACAGCGTTCCAAGCAGCTCGCCCTGCGCGAGCAACGGATAGCCGACATAGAAGCGCAAGCCGATGGCACGGCAACGCGCGAGCGCGGGATTGGTCGTGATCTCCGTGTCGCGCACGATGAGCGGCGTGCGCTGTTGCGCGGCCATGCCGCACAGTTCCTCGCCGAGCGCGATGGTATCGATGGCCGCGACTGCTTCCGGCGGAACGCCGGCGTAGTGATCGAGTTTGAGCCGCGCTGCGCCGTCCTCGAGCACGTAATTGAAGTAAATCTCAGTGCCAAGATGGCGCGACACCTCGGCGAACAGCTGGTGCACGGTCGCGTCCGGATCCTCGCCCGCCAACAGCAGCTCGGAAGCGCGCGCCAGCAGATGCAACCGCTGGTGGTTGCGCGCCATCGCCGCTTCCGCGTGTTTGCGCGCGGTGATGTCCTCGATGACACCGACGGCGTAGCGCGGATCGCCGCCGGCGTCGCGCGCCAGCGATACGGTAAGGTCGATCCAGATCACGCTACCGTCCTTGCGCACGTAGCGTTTCTCGCGCCGGTACCACGGGATTTCGCCTGCGATCAGCTTGCGAAAGTTCTCCGCGTCGACAGCAACGTCGTCCGGGTGCGTGATATCAGTGAACCGTCTGGCGAGGAGTTCTTCCTCGCTGTAACCGGTGATGTCGCAGAACTTGCGATTCACCGCCAGGAAACGGCCGTCGAGCGCGCACTCGCCGATCCCGACCGGGGCGTGCTCTGTGGTCACGCGCAGGCGCTCGCCGCGTTCGGCCACCTGCTCGAACAACCGCGCGTTGTCGATCGCCGCCGCGGCATGCGCCGCCACACCCACCATCGCGTGTTGATGCCGTTCGGTGAAGCGCGCGGGCTCGGCATGGCCGAACAGCAGACCACCGATCACCTGGCCGGCACGCGACACCACCGGCACTGCGAGATAACTCGCGACCGGCGGATGTCCGGGCGGCATGCCGTGATGCGGCGCGCTTTGGCCGTAACGCGGGTCTTGGGCGACGTCGTCGATACGCACCGGCCCGGCACCGTTGAACGTGGGCGCGAATAACGCAGTCACGCGCGGCATCGGCAGCTTGGCGAACGCCTCGCGCGCCACGCCGGAGATGGTATAGAGCTGGTACACCTGCCCGTTCGCATCGATGTCGTTGTAGAAAAACGCCCCGAACTGCGCCCCGCACAGCGCGGTGCCGATGTCGGTGATGCGTTGCACCAACTTATCGAGCTTGAGCTCGGCGCTGAGGATATGACCCAGATGATTGAGTAGCTCGGCCTCGGTGCGCGCCGCGCGCTCGGCCTCGAGCAGCTTGGCGCGCTCCTCCTCAGCGCGATGCAGGTCGGTAATCTCGCGCGCGACCACCAGTAGCTGCGCGACGGCGGCGGCGTCGCCGGCGATCGGCGTCACCACTACGTCCCACCACATCGCGCGCACGGCCGAGGGCGCGGCGGCGTACCCCTGGAACCGACCCACACCGCCGGCGCGCGCCGCGCCGACCGCGGCGATGGCGGCTTCGCGGTCGGCGCCGCGCCACAGGTCGATCCAGGACTTGTTCAGAAAGTCAGAGTCGGCCAGGCCGAGCGCGTGCCGACCCGGACGATTTACCGACTGCATGCGCGCGTCGAGATCGAGAATGACGATGCAATCGGCGCTGAAATCGTTGAGCGTGCGCGCCAGCGTGTCGCGGCGCCGTTCGCGAGTCGCCTCGCTGGCGTCCGCTTCGGCGTGCGGCGCGAGCACCTTCAAGGGTGCGTTGTCGGCTCGACGGTTCATGCTCGGAGTTGCGGGCGCTCCCTGGGATGCAGTGACGTGATTGAAACATTCGAGACGCGGGCCAAGCCGCGGCCGGGTTTGCCATCTTACCGCAAAAGATTCTGCTGTTAAGAAATGCGATCGAAAGGGACACTAATACTAAGGATTCTGGAAACTAACGCGCGCTGCCTGCGAGCTAAGGTTGAATCCGAACGCTAAGCCGCGCGCTGCAAACGCGTTATCATCGCGCGCACCACGCCACACGCCAGCCGGCGACGACGGCGCCGGCCAGCAAGAGCCCGAGCAAGCCGACGATCGGCACGTTTCCAAACCGCGCATACGGGGTGGCGCCGCGCATCGGTTGTACTTGCGCCACCAGCACCTGCGGTTCGAATTGCGGCGAGCGCCGCAACACCGTGCCCGTATGGTCGATGGCCGCCGATGGGCCGGTGTTGGCGGCGCGCACCATCGGTCGCCCGGCCTCTAGCGCGCGCAGCTGCGCCATCTGCAACCGCTGGTGCGGTGCCAGCGAGTTGCCGAACCACGCGTCCTCGCTTACGTTGAGCATCAGGCTCGCCTGCGGCAACCACGTGAGCAGCTCCTCGCCGAATGCGTCTTCGTAACACACCGACACCGCCAGCGGCTGGTTCGCCGCCCGCAGCGCGGGCTGCGCCGGCGCGCCGGCGGCGAAGTTCGACATGGGGATTTGCAGGTATTGAATCACGCCGCCGAACAGCGCCGGCCATGGCAAGAACTCGCCAAACGGCACCAGATGACGTTTGCGATACACGGTCGCGGGACCTACGCCGATGCGCATGACGCTGTTGTAGTAGCGGCGCGCGCCGGCATCGTACTCGACAAGACCGAACACGAGATCGGCGCCCTGGGTTTGCGCGAGTTGCGTCAGCCGCGGCAACAGCGTCGGACCGAACTCGGCGAGATGCCCGGGCAACGCCGCTTCCGGCCAGACGATGAGATCGACCTTGCCGGCGCGCTCGCTCAAATGCACGTAGCGATCGACGATCGCGGGGCGATAGTCCGGTTGCCACTTCTGCGCCAACGCGATGTTGCCCTGCACCAGCGCCACGCGCAGCACGTTGCCGGTCGGCTCGACCCAGCGGATATGCGACGCCGCGAAGCCACCTGCCCACAACAATACCAACGCCGGAAGGTAAAAGCGCAGCGCGCGCCGGCGGTCGTACACCATCGCCGCGAGCAGGCCGGCCGACAGCGCCACGATCAAACTCACACCGTAGACGCCAGCGAGCGGCGCGTAGCCGGCGAGCCAACTGTTGCTTTGGCTGTAGCCGAGATTGAGCCAGGGGAAACCGGATAAGAACCAGCCGCGAAACCATTCGCCGAACACCCACAGCGCCGGCAGCACCAGCGCCAGATGCAATCCCGCCGGCAGCCACGCGACGCGCGCCTGCACGAAGCCGAGCAGCGCGGGATAGAGCGCAAGGCCGGCGACGAACAACAGCGTCGCGAATGCCGCCAGCGGCAACGGCATAAAGCCGAAGTCGTGCAGGCTGACGTACACCCACGATACCCCGATGCCGAAGGCGCCGAGGCCGTACAAGAATCCACGCCACGCGGCGCGGCCGGGGCGCGCGCCGCGCCAAACGAGAAACAACAACATCGGCGCCAGTACCGCCAGCGGAAACACTCCGAACGGCGCGAACGCGAGCGGTGTCAGGCAGCCGGCGAAGAACGCGGCAAAATCGGCGCGGCGCGGGCGTTCGAGCCAGCGCGGGATGGGCACGGCTGGGGGCGCCTGGCTTGCCGGCTGCGGTGCGGTCACTCCGAGATTATTTCGCTTCCCGGTTCTGCGCGGGAGGGGGTGAGACTTTCAACAGATACACGCGGCGACTGTCGGCACGCAGTATTTCGAACTGGAGCCCGCCGATCTGCGCGCGCTCGCCGCGCTTCGGCAGATGGCCAAGCGTGGTCATCACCAGTCCGCCGATGGTATCGACCGCCTCGTCGCTGAACTGGGTATGGAAGTGCGCGTTGAAATCCGCCAGCGGCGTCAGCGCCTTGACCACGTGCTCGCCGTTGTCGCGCGGCATGATCAGCGTGCCCTCATCGATATCGTACTCGTCGGCGATCTCACCGACGATCTGCTCCAGCACATCTTCGATGGTGACGAGTCCGGCGACGCCGCCGTATTCGTCAACCACGATCGCCATGTGATTGCGGTTGGCCTTGAACTCGCGCAGCAGCACGTTTAGCCGCTTGCTCTCGGGCACGAACACCGCCGGGCGCAACATATCGAGCACGCGGAACTGCGCGCGCTTCTTTTTGTCGAGGTGAAAATACCGCAGCTGATCCTTCGCCAGCAGGATGCCGACGACCTTGTCCTTGTCGCCATCGATCATGGGGAAGCGCGAATGGCCGGATTCGATGATCATCGGCAGATACGACTCGGGACTGCTGTTCTTGTCGACCACGTCCATCTGCGCGCGCGGCACCATGATGTCGCGCACCTTCATCTCCGACACCTGGAACACGCCCTCGATCATGTCGAGCGAGTCGTTGTCGAGCAGATTGCGCGATTGCGCGTCACGCAGCATATCGAGCAGGTCGGCGCGCGAGGTAGGTTCGCCGAGCAGCGCATGGCGCAGGCGATCGAGCGCTGAGCGCGGGGCACTGGTGTCGTCGGGGTGCGGGCGGCTGTCGTCGGATCGGTTCATGCGTTAGCGGCGGACAAGGTCAAGCGTACGGATCGGCGAAGCCCAATCCCTTGAGCACCGCGGTTTCCTTGCGTTCCATGATGGCGGCCTCGCGCCGCGATTGGTGATCATAGCCCCTCAGATGCATTATACCGTGCACCACCATGTGCGCCCAATGCGCCGCCGAAGCCAGGCCTTTGGCCTTGGCCTCGCGGTTTACCACTGGCGCGCAAATGACGAGGTCCCCAAGCACGCTGCTGGCCGCGCCCGGCGGTGGCTCGAACGGAAACGCCAGCACGTTGGTCGATTTGCCTTTGCCCCGGTAGCGCGTGTTGAGCGCGGCGCTTTCGCGCTCGTTGACGATGCGGATGCCGATCCACGTCTCACGCCGACGCGCGTCGGCAAGCGCCGCGCGCGCCCAACGGCGAATGCGGGTCGGCCCCGGCGCCGGGCGCCGCGACGCGTACTGCACCTGCAAACGGAGTTTCACCAGGCGTGCGGGCTGTCGGCTCAGTCGCCGGCCGGCTCACGGCTGTCGCGCGCGCGGCCATGGGCGTCGTAGGCCTCGACGATCTTTTGCACCAGCGCGTGCCGAACCACGTCCTGCGCCGTGAAGTGCGTGAACGAAATGCCGTCGACGCCTCGCAGGATTTCCATCGCCTGCTTTAAGCCCGACTGCTGCGTGCGCCTAAGATCGATCTGGGTGATGTCGCCGGTGATCACCGCGGTAGTGCCGAAGCCGATGCGCGTCAAGAACATCTTCATCTGCTCGGCGGTGGTGTTCTGCGCCTCGTCGAGGATGATGAATGACTCATTCAGCGTGCGCCCACGCATGTACGCGAGCGGCGCGATCTCGATGATGTTTTTCTCCAAAAGCCGCGTGACCTTCTCGAAGCCGAACATCTCGTGCAGCGCGTCGTACAACGGCCGCAAGTAGGGATCGACTTTTTGTTCGAGGTCGCCCGGCAGAAAACCGAGCCGCTCGCCAGCCTCGACCACCGGCCGGACCAAGACGATGCGCTGCACGCGGTCGGTCTCCAGCGCATCGACCGCGGCGGCGACAGCGAGGTAGGTCTTGCCAGTGCCGGCCGGACCGATGCCGAAATTGATATCGTGCGTGAGCACATGGCGCACGTAGTCGGCCTGGCGCGGCCCGCGCGTCTGCACCACGCGCTTGGGCGTGCGCAGCGTGACGTCGTCGTCCGTGGCCGCGGGCGCGGACGACGGCACTGCCGCCTGCTTCAGCACCAGGTGCACGTTCGCCTGCGTGAGATGGTCGTCGTGCTGGGTGGCGTCGTACAGCTTCTTGATCACGCGCTCGGCGCTGCGGCTCATTTCCGGCGGTCCGACGACGCGAAAACCGTTGCCGCGATTGGCGATCTCAACGCCGAGGTAGTCTTCGATCTGGCGCAGGTGCTGGTCGTGTTGACCGCACAGGGTCGCCAGCCGACGATTGTCGGCGGGCGTGAGGCTGAACTGGATACGCTTAAGCTTGGCGTTCAACTCTTCCTTACAAGGCGTGGGGCTCGAATTCAGTGTACCTGCTCACCCGCGCCGCGTCAGCAGAGCCGGCCGCGGAGCGAGCTTTGCAGGGCGGCAGTGATTTCCACCTCGACAAACCGACCGATAAAAGCAGCGGGGTCGGCGTCGGCCGGCAGGCCGACATTGACCACGCGGTTGCCCTCGGTGCGCCCAGCCAGCTCGCGGGAATCTTTACGCGCCGGCCGCTCGATCAGAATACGCTGCCGGCTGCCGACCAACGCCTGACCGATGCGTGCCGCGCTCGCGCTCAACCGCTGCTGCAATCGCGCCAGGCGCTCGCGCTTCACATCGATCGGCGTCATGTCCTGCAATTCCGCGGCCGGCGTGCCGGGGCGAGCGCTGTAGAGGAAACAGAACGAGTTGTCGAAGCCGATGTCGTCGACCAACTGCAACGTCGCCGCGAAGTCGGCCTCGGTCTCGCCGGGAAAACCGACGATGAAATCGCTGGTGATGGCGACATCGGGGCGCCGCGCGCGCAGGCGTTCGATCTTGGCGCGATACTCCGCCGTGGTATGACCGCGCTTCATGAGATTCAGAATACGATCCGATCCGCTTTGCACCGGCAAATGTAAGTGACCGGCAAGGCTCGGCACCTCGGCGTAGGCATCGATCAATCGGTCGCTGAATTCGAGCGGGTGCGAGGTGGTAAAGCGGATGCGACCGATGCCGTCGATCTCGGCGACGTAGCGAATGAGCGTGGCGAAATCGGCGACGCCGCCATCATGCATGGGGCCGCGATAGGCATTGACGTTCTGCCCGAG
Organism: Gammaproteobacteria bacterium; assembly: GCA_046565865.1. Classification (GTDB taxonomy): domain Bacteria; phylum Pseudomonadota; class Gammaproteobacteria; order Acidiferrobacterales; family Sulfurifustaceae; genus JBKHXU01. The sequence goes on from JBKHXU010000210.1 coordinate 9,511, forward strand.
CAACGTCACTTCGCGCACGCCCTGCTCGGCGAGACTCACGATCTCGGCCAACACGTCATCGAACGGACGCGAAAACTCTTCGCCGCGCGTATACGGCACGACGCAGAAGGTGCAGTACTTGCTGCATCCCTCCATGATTGACACGAACGCGCGCACGCCGTCGGCACGTGGTTCCGGCAACCGATCGAACTTTTCGATCTCGGGGAACGAGACATCGACCGCGGGCTTACGCGCGCGCAGCACGTCGTTCAACATCTCGGGCAACCGGTGCAGCGTCTGCGGTCCGAACACGAGATCGACGTAAGGCGCGCGCGCCCGTATCGCCGCGCCCTCCTGGCTCGCGACGCAGCCGCCAACGCCGATGACGACACCGGGGCGCGCCTGCCGATACGGTCGCAGCCGCCCGAGTTCGCTGTACACCTTCTCCTGCGCCTTCTCGCGGATCGAACAGGTATTGAGCAGCAACAGATCGGCGCACGCGGGGTCGTCGGTGGGTTCGTAACCATGCGTCGCGGCGAGCAGATCCGCCATGCGCGCGGAGTCGTACTCGTTCATCTGGCAACCGAAGGTTTTGATGTAAAGCTTGCGGCCCATGGCAACCCCGAAGTGGGCCGTTAATCTACCGAGGGCCCCGGGGCATTGCTAGTAACCGGCAGGCAATAAAAAAGCGCCTGGCTTTCGCCGGCGCTTCTTTTGCGCGGATCCCCTCCGCGGCGGAGACTACCGCTACCGCCGCAGGCGTTCGGGCAGGCGCGGCACCCAGCCAACCGCCAACGCCACAACCGAAACGAGCGCGATAAACAGGACGTGTCCCAGGTTCAACGTATGCGATGCGATCAGGTACGTTGCAACAGCCGGGGCGCCCAACCATAACCCGAGCTTCAACATGGCACTCCTTCCTCCAGGATGCGGCCCTTAAGTGACTACTTATGACGCACCACCTGCCTTTTATGGCTGGGCCGCTAGCGATAAAAGTCTGGCTCTTTTTGGGGCGTTCGCAAGCCAAGCCCGATGCGTGGCGCGGGATGAACGACGATCGCGCTCGGAGGCCTGGAAGAGTGGATGTGGTGGCTATGGGTGGACTCGAACCACCGACCTCAGCATTATGAGTGCCGCGCTCTAACCGGCTGAGCTACATAGCCAAAAACTAGACTTCGTTTGTTTGCCTACAGGGTAACATCCCTGTCGCGCACCCAGCTCGGCATCCTGCCTCGCGCTCGCCGGCGCGAATGTCCACTGGACACTCGCGAAGGATCCGGCTCGCCCCGAGCGCAGCGAGGGACCTCCTCTGGTACCTGCTGCGAGAAACGAAGGGGGTCGTAAAGGGGGCGTATTCTACCTATTCCCCAGCCGAATCAAACATTAAACCGGAAATGCATCACGTCGCCGTCCTGCACCCGGTACTCCTTGCCCTCCAGCCGCAGCTTGCCCGCGTCGCGGGCGCCGGCCTCGCCGTTGAGGCTCACGTAGTCCTCGTAGGCGATGACCTCGGCGCGGATGAAACCGCGCTCGAAATCGGAATGGATCACCCCCGCCGCCTGGGGTGCGGTGGCGTTGTGCTGCACGGTCCAGGCGCGGACCTCCTTCGGGCCGGCGGTGAAATAGGTGATGAGTCCGAGCAGCTCGTAGCCGGCGCGAATCACGCGGTTCAAACCCGGCTCATCCAGCCCCATATCGGCGAGAAACGCCCGCTTCTCATCCGCGTCCATATCGGCGAGCTCGGCCTCGATGGCGGCGCTCACCGGCACCGCGACCGCACCCTCGGCGGCGGCGATGGCGCGCACTTCATCCAGGTACGGGTTGTCGCGGAAACCGTTCTCGGCGACGTTCGCTATATATAAGGTCGGCTTGTCGGTGAGCAAACAGAACTGGCGCAATAACGCCACCTCCTCCGCGTTGAGCCGCGCGGCGCGCACAGGCTTACCCTCGTTCAAATGTGCGCGCACCCGGTCGAGCAATTCCTTCAGCCGCAGGTCGTCCTTCGAACCGCTCTTGGCCTTGGATGCCACGCGCGCCGCCGCCTTTTCTACGGTATCGAGATCGGCCAGCGCCAATTCGGTGTTGATGGTATCGATGTCGGCGCGCGGACCGACGCGCCCGGCGACGTGCACGACGTTCTCGTTCTCGAAGCAGCGTACCACGTGCGCGATGGCGTCGACCTCGCGGATGTGCGCCAGGAATTTGTTGCCAAGCCCTTCGCCCTTCGAGGCGCCGGCCACAAGGCCGGCGATGTCGACGAACTGGATGGTGGTCGGCACGACCTTCTCGGGCTTGGCGATCTCGGCGAGCTTCGTCAAACGCGGATCGGGCACCTCGACGATGCCGACGTGCGGGTCGATGGTGCAGAACGGATAGTTTTCCGCCGGAATCCCGGCGCGCGTGAGCGCGTTGAAGAGCGTCGACTTGCCGACGTTGGGCAGGCCGACGATGCCGCATTTGAAACCCATACTTACCTATACCTCTGCGTGTGCACTGCCCTGTTTAGGAGATCGCTAGGGGTGCTCCGGAACGTTCTGGCATGGAACGCAGAGAACGCAGAGACGCGGAGAACGCGGGGGTTCTCTCGTAAAAAATATTCTTCTCCGCGACCTCTGCGTCTCAGCGTCCTCCGCGTCTTGTTCCAGAGCGCTTATCGCGCGTGCAGCGCGTTCATGACCTTTTGGTACTGCCCCTGCACGATGTCGTCGATGTGCGCCCGCGCCGCCGCGATCGCCTCGTCAATCAATGCCTGCTCCGCGGCCGGTGCGCGCCTGAGCACGTACGACACCACTTGTGCCGCGCTTCCCGGATGACCGATACCGAACCGCAGCCGCAAGAAATCCGGCGTGCCGAGTTTTTCCACCACGTCGTGCAAACCGTTGTGCCCGCCGTCGCCCCCGCCCTGCTTCAGGCGCACGGTGCCGGGCGGGAGATCGAGCTCATCGTACGCCACCAAGATGCGTGCCGGCGCGATCTTGTAGTACTGCGCGAAGCGGGATACCGCATCGCCGCTGTGATTCATGAAGGTCTGCGGTGCCAGCAACCACAACTCGCGGCCGCCGAGCCCGAGCTTCGCGACATCGGCGTTGAACCGCGCTTCGTGGCGTAGCGCCTGGCCCGACCCCGAAAGTAGCGCGCGCAGAAAACGGAACCCGGCATTGTGCCGGGTTTCCGCGTACTCCTGGCCGGGATTGCCGAGGCCGACGATGAGGTCGATGCCAGGACCCAACCGCGCTCCTTACTTTCCTTCCTTTTTGCCCTCGGGCTTCTTCGCCGCCGGGGCGGCTTCGGCCTTCTTGCCGGCCGCGCCGGCCGCGGGAGCTGTCGCCCCCGGCGCGGCGGCGGGTGCCGCTGCTGCACCTTCGGCCGGGACCGCGCCTTCGGCGGCGGCGGCTGCCGGGGCTTCTTCCTCGACGCGCACAGTTGTGATGGTCGCGACCGCAAGGTCGTCGCCGCCATGGGCCAAGGTCGTGATCTGCACACCTTCGGGCAGCTTGATGTCGGATAGGTGGACCGACTGATTCAACTCGATTTTCGACATGTCGACTTCGAGATACTCCGGCAACTGGTGCGGCAAGCAGGTGATGTCCACTTCCGTCATCAAGTGGCTGGCGATGCCGCCGCCGAGCTTCACGCCCGGGGCCACGTCCTGACCCACGAAGTGCAGCGGCACGCGCATGTGAATCTTCTCGGTGGCGCTGATGCGCTGCAAGTCGACATGCATCACCAGCGGCTTAAACGGATGCATCTGGTAATCACGCAGGATCGCCTGATCCGCCGCGCCGTCGTAGCGGACGGTGAGAATGGAGGTATGAAACTTCTCTTGCTGCAAATTGCGTAGCATGACGTTATGGTCGAACGCGACCATCACCGGCGGCTTGCCGGCACCGTACATGATTCCCGGGACTTTGCCAGCGTGGCGAAGGCGGCGGCTCGCACCCGTACCTTTCCCCGCGCGTGGCTCAGCGGTTACTTCGAACTTGGCACTCATGGTTGTCTCCTAACGTTGATAAACCCGCCTACCCGCGACCAGGCGGCGGTATGACTACTCATCTGTCATTGCGAGGAGCGATTTACGCGACGAAGCAATCTGCGCGAGATTGCTTCGCTTCGCTCGCAATGACGTCACTCCATAAATAACGTACTGATCGAATCCTCTTCCGCCAGTCGACGCATCGACTCGGCCAGCAATTCCGCGACGCTCAATTGGCGGATGCGCTTACACGCCTTGGCGGCATCGGAGAGCGGTATCGTATCCGTCACCACCAGCTCGTCGAGCTGCGACTTCTCGACACGCTCGACCGCCTTGCCCGACAGCACCGCGTGCGTACAGTACGCCAGCACCCGGCGCGCGCCGTTGCGCTTCAACGCGTCGGCCGCCTCGCACAGCGTCCCGGCGGTATCGACCAGGTCGTCCATCAGCACGCACGTGCGGCCTTCGACCTCGCCGATGATGTGCATCACCTTGGCCTCGTTCGGCCGCGGGCGGCGTTTGTCGATGATCGCCAGGTCCGCTTCCAGGTGCTTGGCCATCGCCCGCGCGCGCACTACGCCGCCGACGTCGGGCGATACCACCAGCAGGTCCTTGATCTCCTGCCGCCACAAATCGCCGAGCAATACCAGCGAGGCGTAGATATTGTCCGTCGGTATATTGAAGAATCCCTGGATCTGATCCGCGTGCAGATCCATGGTCAACACGCGGTTGGCGCCGGCGACGGTGATCATGTCGGCCACCAACTTCGCGGTGATCGCGACCCGCGCCGTGCGCGGCCGGCGGTCCTGGCGCGCGTAACCATAATAAGGAATCACCGCCGTGATGCGCCGCGCCGACGAACGCTTGACCGCGTCGATCATCACCAGCAATTCCATCAGGTTGTCGTTGCTGGGCGCACAGGTCGGCTGGATGATGAACACATCCTTGCCGCGGACGTGTTCCATAATCTCCACCTGTATCTCGCCGTCGGAAAACCGCCCGACCAGCGCCTTACCGAGCGGCAACCCCAAGTGCCGCACGACCAGTTCGGCCAGCGCCGGGTTGGCGTTACCGCTAAAAACCGCCATGTTGTCGACCGACACCTGCGTCTCCCCGCGCGTGCTGATCATAAGGTCATCCAGGCACTCAATTCTTTAGTCCCCGCTGCGCGGGGACTAAAGAATTGGTTGGGGTGCCAGGATTCGAACCTGGGAATGCCGGAATCAAAATCCGGTGCCTTACCGCTTGGCGACACCCCAGTGGAAGCGGCGTTTACCACGACCACGCAACTTTTGGTTCCGGCGAATCGTGCGGGATTCCATCCCCTCACCCCTCACTCTCTCCCGGAGGGAGACGGGGAGTCGGTTCGCTGACGCGGCCATCGATTGGATGCTGGTTCAGTGATCGCGCTACGAAACCGGCGATCGGCGCTTGCCCCAGAATTTGGCGTCCGGCCTCGGCCGACGCCACCGGCACGAACACGCAGGCACCGGATCCCGACATGCGCGCGGCGCCGAATTGTGCCAACCACCGAAGCGCCGCATCCACCGCCGGGTACTGCGCGCGCACCGTTGGCTCCAGATCGTTGCGCGTCTGCCCCGTTTGAAAGGCGCGTATTGTGATGGCAGGGCTATAGGGTGTCAATTGAAGGCCGGCGAAGACGGCCGCGGTCGAGACTGCAACCGGCGGCGCCAGCACCACGTACCACTGCTCGGGCAGCGTCACCGGCGTCAGCAGCTCGCCCACCCCTTCGGCCCAGGCCGTGTGACCGTGCACAAAAACGGGCACGTCGGCGCCAAGCTTGAGTCCAAGGGCCGCCAGCTCGGCGCGCGGGCGATGCAATCCCCACAGTCGGTTCAGCGCGATCAACGTGGTTGCGGCATCCGAGCTGCCGCCGCCCAACCCGCCGCCGATCGGGATGCGCTTGCGCAGGCCGATGCGCGCCCCGCGCGCGGTGCCGACGTACGTTTGCAGCAGGCGCGCCGCGCGCAGCGTCAGATCGGAATCGGCGGCGACGCCAGCGACCTCGCCGATGCGCTCGATCCGACCGTCGTCAGTGACGTCGATCGCGATCTCATCGCCGTAGTCCAACAACTGAAACAACGTTTGCAACGTGTGGTAGCCATCGGCACGCCGGCCGGTGACATGCAGGAACAGATTGATCTTCGCGGGGGCGGGAAAGACGGGCATCGTTCGTGCGCGGCGAGGGTGCCGCTATTCTACTGCGGGCGTGCCAGATCCCAACTACTGACGACGACGCGTACCTCAATGCGCGGGTCGTCGGTCTCGCCCGCGTGACCCGGCAAGCGGCGCACGAGAAAGATTTTGCTGGGAAGCTCGTACTCGTGTACCCGCTCGTACCCCAAAAATTCGACGTCCCAGCCGAGCTGTTTCAGCGCGCGTAACCGCCCGTGATCGTCGAGCGCCTGCGCGCTCGCGGCATCGGGAGCCGGCAACCCGCGTATCCAGTACGCGAGCCCGGCGAGCGGCACATGCCAACCCGTGGCCTGGTACAGCAACTTCTCGGGATCGGCGCCCTCGTACTCGCGCCCGCGCGCGTCGCGCAGACGCGCGCCGCCGGCATCGTATTGCAGCCGCGCATGGCCGCCGCCGAACGGACCGACGAGATCGATTTCTTCGCGATTGGTTTGGTGGCGCCAACGCAAACTCGCCTGCGCGCCTTGATCCGGCAGCCGCACGGCGACGCGCCCGCGCAAGTCCCAGTGATCGAGCGCTCGCAACGCCGCACGCCGCGCCTCGACCTCGGTCGCCGTCGGCGCCGGCCCCGACGGCGGCAACGGCGCGCAGCTCGCGATCAAGATCGCGAGCGCGAGCCCTATCTGCCGAAATCTCACCGCTTGAATTTTTGGATGACGCCGCGCAGTGCCTCGTTGTCCGGCGTGTCCTTGAGGGCGCGCGTCCACACGGACTCGGCTTCGTGGCGATCGCCCGTCACCCACAGCACCTCGCCGAGGTGCGCCGCGATCTCGGCGTCGCTGCGAATCGCGAGCGCGCGCTTGAGCAGGCGGATTGCCTCGGCGTTGTTGCCCAACCGATACTGCAACCAACCCATGCTGTCGAGCACGAACGGATCGTCGGGCTTTAACTCCAGTGCCTGCGTCAGAAATTCCTGCGCCTCGGTGTAGCGATCGGTGCGATCCGCGAGCGTGTACCCGAGCGCGTTCAGGGCGTTCACGTTTTTCGGGTCTTTTTTCAGGATGGCGCGCAGATCGGCCTCGACCAGGGTCAGCATGTCGAGTTTTTCCGCCACCAGCGCGCGGGCGTACAGGAGGTCCTTGTCGTCCGGCAGCTGCTTCAGACCTTCGTTCAACACCTCGAGCGCCTCGCGATACTGCTTGGCGTCGCGCAGAATTTGCTCCTCGGCCAGGAGCAGTTGCACCCGCTGCTGCTCGTTCTCCGGCTGAATCGCATGCAGATGGGCGCGCGCGCCGGCGATGTTGTTCTGGCGAGCCATGACGATCGCGAGCCGCGTTTGCGCCTCAAAATAGCTCTCGCCCGGTTCCACTTCCTTGTACCAGCGCGCGGCCTCGGCATAGCGCTTGCTCGCCTCCACCACTTGGCCGAGGTACACCCGCGCCTGATCGTTCCGCGGCCGCAGCGCCAATGCGCGCTTCAGGAACGTCTCGGCCTCGTCCATGCGATTGGTTTGCAGCGCGAGCAGGCCGACCGCGTAAACGGCGTCGGCATCGTCCGGCATTTCGGTGGCGACGCGCTTGAACTCGTCGCGCGCCTTCTCCCATTGCTTTTGATCGATCAAAAACCGCGCATAGTGCAGGCGCACGTTGGTCGCGCTCGGCTGCTTGCGCAGGAAATCTTCGTAGAACTGTTGCGCCTTCAGCATGTCCTTCTGCGACACCAGGATGCGCGCCTTGAACAGCGCCGCGTCCTGCCACTCCGGCTTCAGCGCCAATGCACGATCGATCGCGGCGCCGGCGACGTCGAGCTCCCCGGCGCGCACCGCGAGATGTGCGAGCGCATAGTGCGCGACCGGCGCCTGCGCGTTTTGCTTGACCAGCCCCTGCATGATGTCGAGCGCGGCGCTGCGGTTGGCTACGCGCCCGAGCACCGCGGCGATGCGCATATAACTCGCCTCGACCGCCGCCTGCGATTTCTCCAACTGCAATATCTGCTGGAATTCCGCGCGCGCGTCCTCGAGTCGATCGAGCTCGAGCAAAACGCCGGCCAGCGCCTCGCGCGCATCGGCGCTGGTCGGGCGCAATTCAACCCAGAGCTGGGCGGTCTTCAATGCCTCCCGGTACTGTTTGGCGTAGACCGCGGCCAATGTCGCGCGCTCGGCCAGACGCGGGTCGCGCGTGCGGCGGGCGGCGCGCGCCAGCGCCTCCGACGCAATATCGATGCGTCCGCGCTGCCCGGCGATCTCGCCCAGCAGGACGTCGTACAGCACCTCCGCATCCAGCTCGGCGGCCGGCTCCTGGTTCGATGCCGGGCCGGCAGCCATCACGGCCGGGGCGGTGCTCAGCAGGGCGACCAACAGGGGGCGAGTAAGAAACGGGGTAACCATCATGACAACTCCGATATGTATGGCGGGCGGCCGAAACAGTCTGCGACATCACCGATCGCGGCGCAATCGGCGCGGTGACGCGCCCTGCCACCGTGATCCATGATTGCTAAACTTGAGATCGTCTCCCGCGAACGATGCCGATGAACTCCTTACTATTGCTTTTGATCGCAATCCTTGCCGCTGCCTTCGGCTATCGGTTCTACGCCAAGCTGCTGGCACTCGCGGTCTACGCGCTTGACGATAATTATAGTACGCCGGCCCGCGGGCAGCCGGACGCTTACGACCAAGTTCCGACAAACCCACATTTTTTATTCGGCCACCATGTCGCTGCCGTCTCCGGACTGACCGTCGTCGGTGCGGGCGCGGCACTAATTTGGGGCTGGGCGCCGGTGTTCCTGTGGGTGGTCGTGGGTACTGCCGTCGGCGCCGGTGCCTACGGGATGGCAAGCTTGTGGTTGTCGGTACGCCGGCCCGCGGCCGGGTTATATACGATTGCCCAGGAATTTAGCGGGCGCATCGGCGCCTATGCGTTTCTCGGCATCGGGTTGGCGTTGCTGCTCGCGCTTAACGTCGGCGCCGCCGCGATCGCCGCGTTGCTGCTGGTGAGCTACCCTGGCGCGGCGCTGCCGTCCGCGGTACTGATGCTGTGCGGCGTCGGCCTCGGCCGCTATCTGCACGGCCGGCGCGAATCGGCGCTGCCGCCGGCATCGCTGGTGGCGCTGGTGCTGCTGCTGCTCGCGATATACGTGTTCGCGGATTGGCCGCTCGCCTTCAGCGGCGCGCTGGCGCTCGACGTGCACGGCGCTTCGCTGCTCACACTCGATGCCAACGCGGCATGGATGACGCTGTTGCTGATCTACGGTTTCTTCGCGGCGCGCGCGCCGGTGTGGAAGGTATCGCGGCCACGCAGCTACCTCACGGCGCTGCTCGCGCTCATCGCGCTCGGCATCGCGTTGGCGGGGCTCATCGTCGCGCATCCGGCCGCGACCGCGCCCGAGTTTCACCGCGCCGCCGAGGCGCCCGGCGTGTTTCCGTGGCTGTTCGTGACGCTCGCCGGCGGCACGCTCGTCGGCTTTCACTTCATGGTCGCCAACGGCGTCACCGCCAAGCAGATGAAACGCGAGGGCCAAGCGCGCTATCTCGGGTACGGCGGCGCGTTGCTCGATGGGCTGCTCGCGCTCGCCGCCATCATCGTGGTCGCCACCGCGCATGGCGATGCCGCAGCGTGGCAGGCGGCGCATGCGTCGTGGTCGGGCGCGTTCGA
>JBKHXU010000211.1:0-28237 GCA_046565865.1 Gammaproteobacteria bacterium
AGAACACGCCGATGCCTTCCGGACCCAGCAACCATTTGTGCGCGTCGGCCATGAGGAAATCGATATTGCACGCCTGAACGTCGTGCCGAATGGCGCCGAGACTTTGAATCGCATCGACACAGAACGCAATGTTACGTGCTCGACATTCGGCACCGAGGCGTTCGAGATCAAGTCGCAGCCCGCTCGCATACTGCACCGAGCTGATCGACAGCACGCGTGTGCGCGGGTCCGCGGCGTCCAACAGCACCTGTTCCGGATCTGTGCCGCGCAGATCCACCTCGCGCACCTGCACGCCGTAACGCGCGAGCGACTCCCATACGATACGGTTGGATGGGAATTCTTCGTCGCTGATAACGACATTGTCACCTGCTTGCCACGGAAAGCCGTGAGCGACGATGGAAAGCGCCTCGGATGTATTCTTCACGAATGCAATGTCGTCGGGCGACGGCGCGGCAATCAGATGCGCGGCCTGTTGCCGTGTCCTTTGTTCGGTCGCGAGCCAATCGTCATAGTGGACCGCGCCGTACGTTTGGTTTTCGTCGGCAAAACGCGTCACGGCGTCGCGCGTGCGGCGCGGCCACGGCGCGACAGCGGCATGGTTGAGGTAAATCCAAGGTGACGCGAGTGAGAATTCGCTCGCTAACAGCGCTTCCGGTGCCATGGCGCCTAAACGATATTGAGACCGCTAGTTTGGCAGACTCGCCGCCGAAGGTCGTTAGGAAGCCGTCGGCGTCGTCAGCGGCCCACCACAACGCACGAAGGCGTCGGAGGCGTGAATCGCGTTCTCCGCGTTGGGAAATCCGCCAGCCCACAAAAGGTAATGAACGAACTCGTGCGGCGCGACGCTGCAGCTCACCAGCGTAATCTGGCCGGTGACAAAGTCGGTATAACCGCTGTATTCGCGGCCATCGACGACGATGGGATTTTTGACCACACGCACCACAGGCCCGGGTGCCGTGAGATTCATGCACGCCGATACCTGTAGGTAGGCGCGCTCACAGTCGGAAGCAGGAAAATAACGCGGCGCGTCGACATCAAAGCTGAGCCGCATGCCGCTGGGGCCGGCGTAGTCATAAGCCGTCGGTGCGGCCGGTGCGGCATTCACCGATGTGCCGTCGCCGGGATGGGCGACGCTACCCGGATCATGGCCGCAGCCGAAAAGTAAGACACTGCAGGTTGAAAGCACTGAAACGAAAGCGCGCAAGCCACGAATTCCACAAAGAGAAGAAGCCTATTTTGGCTATTGGCCGCACGAAGAAAATGCCAAAAGGACCAGCGGGCTGCCCACGCCGCCGTAAGGCCGAATTGCGCATAATGTGTATTATGTTAAATGTAAAAGACGACTGTTCGCTTTCGGAGAGCGGCACACCTTGGCGCATCTTCTCGATGTTGGGCTGCGGATGTAGCGCGTCGTTCCCTTGGTCCTACCGTTCGCTTCGTTTACCTCAAAGGCAGCTACGAACTGCTACGACGACGACTATGTCGCCGCGCGAACCATTTCATGAAAGCCCCTCAATTCCAGCAGCTCGAAGAGCCGGAAGACGCGGTCGTTGTCGATGCATCGCTCTCAATAGACGAAGCCGTGACGCATATAGAGGGATGCCCTCCAACTTTGATCGGTCCGTTCCGCCGCCTCCGAACGGGATCGTTGTTACCGTTCGGCCAAAATACGTTACCGCCTTTTATTTCTACGCTCCACCCGTGAAAAATGCCCTAGTTCGATCGATCGGCGGATGACGCGACTCATTGATCGATTGTCTCAAGCCGCATCACGTCCGCCCCGCTCCGCGCACGGCTGCGTCACGAGAAATAAAAAACGTGGCGAGCGCGGCTGTCACGTATCCGAAGATCGTAAATCCATATACGGCCAACAGTAAGCACAGTAGGCGGCCTTCGGCGGTCTTGGGCCAGTACTCCGAGCCCATGGTCGTGAGGATCATCGCGGTCCACCACAAAGCCGTTCCGTAGTCGTTGATTCCCTGCCCCGGCTCGGTGCCGCGTTCAAACGCGTACATCCCGCCCGCGCCACTAACGAGGATCAGCAACGTCAACAGCATCATGTATCCCAGTCCTCGGCGGCGCATCGCAACTCCGAGCGCTCGCATTCCCCGGTTCCAAGATGCCAGGAGCCGCAACAGCCGCAGCCCGCGCACCGCACGCGCCGCGCGCAACACGCGCAACGCCCGCACCACACGCAGCGCCGGAACCGCAAGCGAAACGGCGGTGAGCCAATTGCGGCGCAGGTAAGCAAGTTTATTCGGCGCAAGAAAGAGCTTAACGAAAAAATCGATGAGAAAAATCGCCCAGATGAAAATGCCGAGGCGGCTTAGAAACGGCCCGAGCCCTTCCGTCAACTCGACCACAAGCAGCGCGAGCCATACGACGCCGAGGAGCGCCAGTGGCCGGTCGAGGCGTAGTTCCAATCGGCGCACAAGGCTTGCACGCTGCGCTCGAATCTCTTGCGCAATTTCATCGCTCATTACGGCCTCCTTTTTTCGGTATACCCGCTGCGTCAAAACCTAAACCTGAGGCAACAGCATCCACTCATACACAAGCGTCAGGAGAACAGCGTTGAACCCGAGACAGAGCCGAACTCGCGCCGCAGCTGTTCGCTTTTAACCGAGAGAATGTGGGCTCGCTCAGATCCCGCTACCTGTTGGCAATGCCGAAGAATGTCCTGGATCCTCTCCTGCACGCTGTAGTGGTCCTTGCCTGCCAGGGCAATCTCGTTGAAACAAAGATCGACGAACGCCTTGTAGCTTGGCTGTTTCAGTTGCAACCAGGAACCGTCCGGGAACACAACGGGCCGGGAAAAGTCGCAATGGCGGGTGTAGTGCAGCAGCACCGTTCCGATCTCGTTTAGCGCTTCAATCGCGGTCGTCGGGTCGTTGATCCCCGGAGACAGCGCGCGCAGCGCCATGTCCGCCATCTGACGTACGCCAAAGCGGACGTCCTGACTGTGAGTACGGGTCAAGTCAATATGGAACAGCGCGACGATTTTGGATTCGCGTTCGGCTTCAAGGCGGATCGACGTGTGAATGCAAATCAGCCGCGCGCCTTGGTGCAGGTAATCGCCTGGTGTCACGCAGAGCTCGCCCCACCAGCGGATACCAGAGAGGAGGGATCGCAACTCTTGCCAATTTACGTCTTGGAGATACCCGCTATTTTTCGATGTGAATGTCGCCTCGAACTGAGTGGCAGGGTCGCCAGCCGGTGCCAAATTGTGGCTCCCCTCCCCCTTCATGTCGTTCTGAAGATCGGCCAGGGTGGCGACGGCCTGTCGGGTGATTCCCGCGAGGATCGTGTTCGACTTGATGCCCTTTGCTATGTGGTGCACGAAATATATCAGGAGCGCCAAACAAATCATGGCCAGCAGAATCGCTATGAATGGTGCGAGCAAGGGGGCCCGCCCTTCTTCCGGTAGAGACCGAAGCAGCAACATCGCATAGCCGAAGGTGCCGATATAGAACCCAAGGACAAACTGATTGAACAGCGAGCGAATAAAGTTTTCGATGACGCGCGGCGTGTACTGTTGCGATACTTGTTGCAGCACCACGATGGTCACCGAGAATAGAACGCCGACGACAGTCATTGCCGCGGTTGCGATCGATGACAAAAGAAGGCGCGTTCCCTCTACCGTATTTCCGCGCCAGAGCCAGAGCGGCAGGTCACGAGGGACTTTGTTCTCCAACAGTTCGGCCAATAGCAACAATCCAAGCAGGCTAGTGGCCGTAACGGCAGGCGTGAACCAGAAGGTGGATTTAAGTGTCTCTTGCCAGTAGGAACGACGCGTTTTCACCGGCAATCAATCACAAGGTGATCGAAGAAGCGCCGCACGTTAGGTGGTTTTCTTGTTTTCGTCATCACTTACGGGTCGCATTCTCCCAGTGGCATTCCATGGCGAAACAAAGCATTCGCGCCGTTTGTTCGTTAATAGACCGATATGTGTCGAAATAGATCGCGGCGTGATAAAAGGAATTATCGGCAGCGTGTGTCTGGCCGTACTATTTTTTGCCGCATGCCAAACGACGCCGACCGGCCGGCGTCAGTTGCAGCGGTTCCCCGCGGATCAGGTTGCACAAATGAGTGACGCGGCATATGGGCAGATGCGGAAGAAGGAGCCGATTGTAATCGGGAGAACTAAAACTACGATGACTTGATAACCAAAAATACGAAAACGGCTACCGTTCCCCTTCGATACTCTGGAGGACGACGGCAGCCAAAATGTCAGCTGACACGCTCCAAGCGAGTCTGTAAAAAATTTCTGTGTAACTGGTTCTTCACTCACAGTGGTGCCGCTCGGGCAGTTCCGACTCCTCGCGCCGGCAGCGGCGATCGCGCCGAGCTGACCGTGCCCGCAACGGTTACGTGCGAAGCGAGCTTCGCCCTATCGGCGAGCTTGAGCAATAGCGGCTCGACGTGTACCCGCGACTCGCGCCGGGTGCGTCCCGACGTCATACTTTTTCTGCGGTCACAGCGGCCACTACCGCTTGATAATGCCCTCATCGGCGGCGGACTTCACTCACCATGTACTGATTGCCGAGCGGCTTGATTTGGAAAGACACCGCCTGCCCCGGCTTCAACGCCGCGAGCTGCGCGCGGTCGGCGACCACGAAGCTCGATACCTGCGCGTCTAGGGCGATTCCAGGTATGGGTTCGTGGCGCAGGGTGATCAGGCCGCGCCGGACATCCACAGCATTTACCACGCCGGTGCCAACGTGCGTCCGGTCGTCCGGCGGCGCGGGCTGCCGTGGGCTCTCGCCCACCGGCGTTTGAGCTACGGTTTCCACCGCCACGGTGGCAGATAACGTTACCAATAGCGCCAGTACGGTTCGCATGCGTCACTCCTAGTGAACTTTCGTCGGGTTTCGACCTTATCCCAACGCGAAGGTGCGCGCGTCAAGCCCACGGAGACCGTCCGGTAGCGGCGGCTGCTCGGCCCGCGCAAAATGGCGCTTGATTCATCGACGAGAAACCCCATGGCGACACGCGGCTTGGAGACGCAGCAGCGCACACAGCAGGCGGCGACACGCTGGTCGCTCACCGCCATCGGCATTGCCGTGGCGACCGTCGTCCTCGTCGTCCTGCTCTGGTACATCGTCGATGTGCTGTTGCTGGTGTTCGCCGCGGCAATGTTGGCATTGCTGTTCCGCGCGCCGGCGGATTGGCTGGCGCGACGCACACCGTTGTCACCCGGTTGGTCGCTCACCGTCGCGCTGTTCGCCCTCACCGTGCTCGTCGGTCTTGTGGGCTGGTTGTTCGGCCATGTCATCGCCGATCAGGCGGAGCAGTTGGCGCGGCGACTGCCGGAAATTTTACGCTCGGTGCAGGAGCGCATGACGCGCTACGACTGGGCGATGGAGTACATGCGTCCGGAAAAATTATTGGACGGGAATTCAGAATTCATCGGCAAGGGGTTGCGCGCGGTCACGACCACATTCGGTGCCATGGCCAACCTTGGTATCGTGCTGCTGATGGCGCTGTTCTTGGCGGCGCAGCCCAGCCTGTATATAAATGGTTTGGTACGGCTGGTGCCCATTCCGCGGCGGCGGCGCGCGCACGAGGTGCTCAAGGCGACGGGTCACACCCTGCGTCGCTGGCTGGTGGGGCAGCTGGTGCTGATGCTCGTGGTCACGATCCTGACGAGCACCGGTTTGTGGGCGCTCGGCGTGCCGTACCCGCTGGCGTTGGGCCTGCTCGCTGGACTGCTGACATTCGTCCCGTACCTTGGCCCGATTCTGGCGGTCGTGCCCGCCGCACTGGTGGCGTTATCCGAGGACACGTTGCTCGCCGCGTACGTCGTCGGGCTGTACGTCGGGGTGCAGATTGTCGAGGGTCTACTCGAACCCATCGTGCAGCAGCGGGCTGTGTATCTGCCACCGGTGTTGTTGATCTTCGCGCAGGTCGTCCTCGGCATCCTCCTCGGGCCGCTCGGCGTGGTACTCGCAACGCCGCTCGCGGCGGCAGCCATGGTCGCGGTTAACCTCATCTATATTGAAGACGTGCTCGGCGACCGCGGCGCGGGCGCCGCGCATTCATAAGTCCCGCGGCGGGATCACGAGCACGCGGTCGATGCGCTGGCCGTCCAAATCCTCGATCTGAACTGGAAATCGTTCGAGCTGAACGCTCGCCTAGGATCGATCAGTGCTTTTTCGCCAGGGCCGCCGTGCTGCTCATGATTCGTTCGGTCCAGGCCATGGCAAAGGCAGAGAGCACGAACGTCATGTGGATCACGACCTGCCACAGAATCGTCTCCTGTGACATGTTCGCCGCGTTAATGAACGTTTTGAGCAGATGAACCGACGAGATGCCGATAAGCGCGGTGGCGAGTTTGACTTTCAGCACGCCGGCGTTGACATGCGACAGCCATTCCGGTTGGTCGGGATGCCCTTGCAGGTTCAGTCGCGACACGAATGTTTCGTAACCGCCGACGATCACCATGATGAGCAGGTTGGCGATCATGACCACGTCGATCAGCCCCAGCACGATTAACATGATATCCGTGTCAGTCAGGTGGCCGACCTTGCCTACTAGATGCGAGAGTTCCAGCAGGAACTGATAAACGTAAACGCCCTGGGCGACGATCAGCCCTAGATAGAGCGGCGCCTGCAACCAGCGGCTCCAGAAAATGAACGCGGTCAGTACTTTCAATGAGCGAACCATAGTGTGCAACACCTTTTAGCGTTAAGAACGTCGGTGGATGACAAGTATCTTCGGCGGCCGTGCCTGTTAATTGGTTAAACTTTATAAATGCAAATGCATTTTTATCAGGTCGCAACCATAACCGTCAGTCCTTGACGAAGCCAAGAAACTAGGCTTTGAACCGAACGAGGGGTTGCTGAGGAGCGGTTTTAGAGCTTTATGAAGACAAGGATCATAGCCAGCGGATTCAATAGCAAGCGCCATTTTATCGGTATGCTCCTCCGCGTGCCGTAGTGCGGCGCCAGGTGCACCGGTTCACTTAGAAGTTACTAGCGGTACCGCCAGTACCCGGTCGATACGGTTATTGTCCATGTCGACGATCTCGAAGCGCCAGCCGCCCCATTCGAAGCGGTCGCCGATCTGGGGCACGCGGTCGAGATGCGCCAGCACAAAGCCAGCCACGGTATCGTAATCGGTAGCATCCTCAGGCAACGTCGTCATCGCCAGTATTTCCTTGAACTCGGTCATATTGACCATGCCATCGAGCAGAAACGAACCGTCCTCGCGGCGGACCACGGGCGTCTCGGTTGCCCCCCCTTCGACCGGCAGCGCCCCGACCATCGCTTCGAGCACGTCGTGCAGCGTTATCAGTCCGCGCACCTCCCCGGCGGCGCTCACGATGAGCGCCATGTGGACCGGCGAGGCGCGGAACATCTCAAGCAGCCGGAGCGGCGAGGTGGTCGGCGCGACCTTCAGCGCCGGGCGCATGATGGCGTCGAGGTCCATGTCGCCGCCCGCGAAGACGTGTGCCAGGAACTCCTTTGCCTGCACGACGCCAATAACGCGGTCAAGATTACCGTGCGCTACCGGAAAGCGCGTGTGTGGGCTCGTGATGATGCGACGCCGGTTTTCTTCGGGCGACTGGTCGAGGTCTAGCCAGACAATCTCGTCGCGCTGGCGCAGGAGTGCGTGCAAGCCGCGGTCGGCGAAGCGCATGACGTTTTTGAGCAGCTCGCGTTCGGTGCGGTGCAACACGCCAGTGCGCGCGCCCTCGTCGATCATGGCGTAAATCTCCTCTTCCGTGACCGATGGCTCGGTCGACGGCCGCGCGCGCAGCAACCGCAGCACGGTATCCACCGATGCGCTGAGCAGCCGTACCGCCGGATGCATGATGCGCGCGAATATTTTCATCGGCGGGGCGACCACGCAGGCGATGCGCTCGGGGCGCAGCAGCGCCAATCGCTTGGGCACGAGCTCGCCGATCACGAGCGAGAAGTATGTGACGATGACGACCATTATTCCGAGCGCAATCTCCTCGCTGTAGTGGGCGACGCTCGGAACCCGCTGCACCAGAAGCGCAATATCGTCCGCCAGCGCCGCTTCGCCGATGGCACCAAGCAGCACGCCGATCAGCGTGATACCGACCTGGATGGTGGACAGGAATGTGTTTGGCGCGTTATGCAGTGCCAACGCCGCGCCCGCGGCGCGCACACCCTGGTGCGCCAACCGCTGTAAGCGTGCCGGTCGCGAGGCGACCACGGCGATTTCCGACATCGCGAAGATACCGTTCAAGGCGATCAGCGCGGCGACAACTAGAATTTCCATTCGTAACTCCGATTGAAAGTGGGATCGAGCGAAGTCATTCTACACGGCGCGGACTGTTGCCCATCAAGCTGGGATGCACAGCGGGTTCAACTGCATACCGCCGCTGGCTCACATTGCTCCTGTCGGGGTCTGCGCTGCCGGTGTTGCCTGCACGGATTTACAGGCGGACGTTGAAGCGCTGTTCGCATGACATGTTTTACTTGGTCCTCGTCTGCGAATTGATCAGGCAAACCGCAACCACCCCGTAGCCCGAGAACCTACCAGATATTTTCGTGCTGCCCCTGTTCGCCAAAACAGTTGTATGCGCCTATTCGTATCATTGCGCCGGCTAGGCCGGGTGTGGACTACTTGTTAAAAGCCAGTCAAGTAACTGAGAGACAGCGCGCGAAACTTCAGTTGCAATGACGTCATAAGAGGTGACGAGCAACCGGAGAGAATGATGTGTCCTTTGCATTGCATGAGCACATCCGCCAGTTGAGCGTGATCGCGCGCGATGCTGGCGTTCGGCGCGTGAGCGCGCCCGAGACGTCGTGCGCAGCATGTGCCGATCGTCAACGTGAAATCATTTCGAATCATTTCGATGGGCGTGCTGCGGGTAAAGTTTTCTGAGCTAACCGGGTACGGGGTTTTTCGGACGCGCCGCCGCGCACGGCGTGGCATCATCGCCGTATCGCGACCCAAATGAACCGAATCGTCTGTCCTCACGGTGCGCCACTGGCCATTACCGATGCCATGTCCGGGTTGGACCCGCGGCTTCCGCACGATATCGGCGCTATTTACGGCAGGTTGCATCGACACGAGCAGCGCTGCTGTGAATGACTAAAGCGACGCAAGTCACGTAGTGCCGACATCTCGAGGTTCCCTGATCTCCCGGGTGCGGTGGGGAATTATGTCTCGTCATATGGTCATCGTATTGATGGGCGTCGCCGGCGCCGGCAAGTCTACCGTGGGCGCGCGCCTTGCCGCGGTCCTCGGCTGGCCGTTTCTCGATGCGGACGCGCTACACCCCCCGCCGAACGTCGATAAAATGCGGCGCGGCATACCGCTGACCGACGCGGATCGCTATCCGTGGTTGGCGCACGTGCGCAAACGCATCGAGGACTATGTGCGCGCAGGACAATCGGCGGTTGTCGCCTGCTCGGCGCTGCGGGGCGGGTACCGCGACCGATTGCGTGTCGACCCTACGGTGCGGTTCGTGTTTCTCAAAGGCGATCCCGCGCTGTTACTCGATCGGGTGAACCGTCGCATCGACCACTTCCTCAAAGCACCGTTGCTCGAGAGCCAGCTGGCCTCGCTCGAGGAACCGATCGATGCAGTCACGATCGACGCGGCACTGCCGGTCGATGAGGTCGTCCAGCGCATACGCGGCTCCCTGGATATCGGCCGCTAGGCGCCGCGCGCCTAGATGTCGTTCCCATGCTCCGCCTCATGGTTTCGTGCATGAACGCAGGCAAGTTCCGGCCGCTAGGCCACGAGATTCGCGTTTCCACTACGACCTCGGCATCGCGATACCGGCGCTTGGCCTCTGATCTCGGGGGGCTGAAACCGGCTTTTCCCCGCCGCACGTGAAGCGCCGGCGCAGGTCCAAACGTTGGCTGATACGAGGACGCGGTGATGGAACACGAGCACCAGCGGATCATGGAACGACACCAGCGCGACATGGATACACGCCGCGAGATGACCTTATGGGCGCACTACGCCAATCTCACGCTCGGTATATGGTTGATCACAAGCCCGTTCGTGCTCGGGTTATTCGACGCAGACGGGATAGCATCGGACGATGTAGTGCACGTGACCGCGGAGCGCGGGTTGCGGTCCGTGGCGCTGCGCAATGGATGGCTCGCGGCGAGCGACATCGCCAGCGGCGCGCTGGTGGTGCTGTTCTCGCTGTTGTCGTTGCATCGGCGCTTCGCCTGGGCCCAGTGGGCCAACACCTTCGTGGGTATCTGGCTGTTGTTCGCCCCGCTCGTGTTCTGGGCGCCGAGCGCGGCGGCGTATGCGAATGACACGCTCGTCGGCTGTTTGATCATCGCGCTCGCGGTGCTGGTGCCGATGATGCCCGGCATGAGCATGCGCGGCATGGCGTTCGGACCCGACATCCCGCCCGGCTGGGATTACAGTCCGTCCGACTGGCTGCAGCGCCTGCCCATCATCGCCTTCGCGGTGCTCGGTTTTTTTATCGCGCGGCACCTCACCGCCTATCAACTCGGCCACATACCGGGCGTGTGGGATCCGTACTTCACGAGTGCCGACGCCGCCGAAAATGGAACGGAGTTCATCATCACCTCATCGGTGTCGCAGGCATGGCCGATCGCGGACGCCGGCCTCGGCGCCCTAACTTACGCGATTGAGGCATTGTCGGGCGCGATGGGCAGCCGCCGTCGCTGGCGCACGATGCCGTGGATGGTGGCGCTGTTCGGCGTGCTGGTGGTGCCGCTCGGCGCCGTCAGTATTTTCTTCATCATCATTCAACCGATCATGCTCGGCACGTGGTGCACACTGTGCCTGGTAACCGCGGCCGCCATGGTGGTGATGATCCCCTACTCGCTCGATGAGCTGGTGGCGATGGGTCAATTCCTGGCGTATGCCCATCGCCGGGACCGGTCGTGGCGTTCGCTCTGGCGCGTCTTCTGGCGCGGCGACGCCATGGAGGGCGGCCGGATCGCAGAGCGATCCGAGTTCGACGCGCCGTTGGCGCACATGCTGCGCGAGATGGCCAGCGGCGGCGTCAACTATCCGTGGACTCTGCTGCTGTGCGTCGGTATCGGCGTGTGGTTGATGTGCACTCGGCTGATCTTCGGCACCGATGGCGCCATGGCCAACAGCGACCATCTGATCGGCGCTCTCGTCATCACCTTCACCTTTGCCGCGTTCGCCGAGGTCGGTCGTTCGATCCGCTTCATTAATCTGCTATTTGGGGCATGGCTGATTATCGCGCCCTGGGTGCTCGACGGGGCCGGTCCGTTGGCCGCGGCCGGCAGCGTAGTGGCCGGGGTGCTGCTGATGTCGGTCAGTGTGCCGCGCGGCAAGGTGCGATACCGCTACGGCGGCTGGGATCTGTATATCTTGTGACGGTGATGCGCATAAAGTGAGCCGATACGCCTGGCAGGGTAAGGTCGTCGTCGTCACCGGCGCCTCGGCCGGCATCGGGCGCGCGACCGCACGCGCCTTCGGAGCCGGCGGTGCCCGCGTCGCCTTACTCGCGCGCGGGCGCGACAGGCTGGACGCGGCGCGGCGGGAGATCGAAGCCGCCGGTGCCCGCGTTCTCGCGCTACCGGTCGACGTCGCCGACGCGGAGCAAGTCGAGGCGGCGGCTGCGGCGATCGAGCGCGACCTCGGCCCGATCGATGTCTGGGTCAACAACGCCATGGCGACGATCTTCTCGCCGGTCGCGGACATCACGCCGGACGAATTCAAACGCGCGACCGAGGTCACCTATCTCGGTACGGTGTACGGCACGCTCGCGGCACTCAAGCGCATGCGCGCACGTGATCGCGGCACGATCGTACAGATCGGATCGGCGCTGGCGTACCGAGCCATTCCGCTGCAAGCGCCGTACTGCGCCGCTAAGTTCGCGGTGCGCGGCTTTACCGACGCGCTACGCTCGGAACTGCTGCACGACCGAAGCCGCGTGCGTCTGACGATGGTGCAGTTGTGCGCGTTCAATACGCCTCAGTTCGAGTGGGCGCGCGCTCACATCAACCGGCGGCCGCAGCCGGTCCCGCCCATTTTTCAACCGGAAGTTGCCGCCGATGCCGTGCTCTGGGCCGCGTGCCACGCGCGGCGCGAGGTATGGGTCGGCCTGCCCACGGTCAAGACGGTCGTGGCGCAGGCGCTCGCGCCCGGGATAGTCGATCGCGTGCTCGCGCGCGTCGGATACAGCGGTCAGATCACGGACGAGCCAGCCGCAGCCGATCGCCCCGGCAATCTATATGCGCCGGCCGCGGGCGACCACGGCGCGCGCGGGCGCTTCGATAAGCGGGCGCGTACGCGTAGTTGGCACTGGATTCTGAGCAAGCATCGGCGCGCCGCGGTCATCGCGTTCGTACTCGCGCTCGGTGCGGCACTGTTGTTGTTGGCGTAACTTCGAAACATGCAGGCGCTATCCAAACGCAAGTGCGGTATCGAAAGATACGGCGCCCTGCCCCTGGTTCTGCATCGGCGGCGTGCTTTGTCGGGAAGCGTTCAACTTGTTCGGCTTTGGTCCCTTAGCTGCGGCGCAAGAAACAGAAGCGCCAGGCACACCATGGTCAGCAATCGCGACGAACGGTGCAATGGCGCCTGTTAGCCGAAGGCTCATGGTTCGATCGGCGCCGTCAGTATTCTTCGCCATCATTCACCCGTCCTGCGCGGCATCTGCTGCACGATCCGTCTCGTTACCGCCGGGTCAAACCGGCGCCGCGCGCCCATGCGTCGCGCCTGCCGCTCCGCGCGCCGCATGCCGTCGCGCGAGATTTACCGCGCTCGACACGAGCCCAACATGACTGAAGGCTTGCGGGTAGTTGCCGAGAAATCGGCCAGAGACCGGATCGATCTGCTCGGCGAGCAGGCCGAGCGCGTTGGTGCGGGCACACAGCGAGTCGAACAGCGCCTGCGCGTCGTCGAGCCTGCCCTGGCCGGCAAGATTGTCGACCAGCCAAAAACTGCAGATGACGAAAGCGCCTTCGTGTCCCGGCAGACCGTCCGGCGACTCGTCCGGCCGATAGCGATACAGCAGGCCGTTGCCGGCGTCGAGGTGTTCTCCGATCCTGCCAGTGGTCGCCACCATGCGCGGATGCTCGAACCCGATCACGCGCCGCAACGGCAGCGCCAGCAGACTCGCGTCCAGCCCGCCGCCGCCGTCGAGACGCGCGGCAAGCGCGCCGAGGCGCTCGCTCCACGCATCTTGCGAAATCACCTGCCGGATTCGTTGCGCCTGTCGTTGCCAGTGCTGGCGCTTGGCGCACCCGGGGCGGAAACGTTCGAACAGGCGCGCGCCGCGATCGAGCGCCACCTGACACAGCGCCGCCGAGTAGGTATAGGCGTGCCCGGTGGTGCGCGCCTCCCAGATGCCATGATCCGGCGTGCGCCATTCGTTGCTCGCGGCATCGATTACCTGTTCCAACCGATCGAGCAAAACCTCATCGAGCCCGCGCCCGCCGGCGGCCCACTGCCAGGCGCAGTCCAGGATCTCGCCGAACACGTCGTGCTGGCGCTGCGCCGCCGCGGCGTTGCCCCAGCGCACGGGACGCGATCCGCGGTAACCCGTCAACTCCGGATCTTCGCGTTCCGTTGGCGGCAAGTCGCCGTCCAAGTCGTACAGTACGCACGGCCGGCTGTGGCGCTCGCTCGCCTCGAGCACCCACGCGAGAAATCCCCAAGCCTCGTGAGCGAAGCCGATGCGGCGCAGCGCGTAGACGGAGAATGCCGCATCGCGAATCCAGGCGTAACGATAATCCCAGTTGCGCACACCGCCGATCTCTTCGGGCAGCGAGGACGTGGGCGCGGCAACGATCGCGCCGTTTTCGAAGTGATCGAGCAGTTTCAGCGTCACGGCCGAGCGTCGCACCAGCGCCCGCTGCGGTCCTTCATAGTTGAATGTTCGCATCCAGCGACGCCACGCGGATGCGGTGTGCTCTATCAGCCGCCGCGCGTCGGCCCGACGCGGGCGCGCGCTGCCACCGCCCCAGCGCAACATAAGAAAGCGCTCCTCGCCTGCGACCGCGTCGACGCTGCCGGCAAGCCCGGTGAGCGCCGCGTCCGTTGCGAGATTTAGATCGAGATCGGGATGTGCCGGGCAGCGCAGCCGCAATGCTCCGTCCGCGCGCTCGATCTCGGCGCCACCGCGCGGCTGCACCTCCATATGTATCCGTACGCGACCTTCGACCACGCGCAGGATTCGCACTAACTCACCGCGCGCCGCGGGCGCATCCGCGCGGAGGTTGGCGCCCTCATGCAGTGTCATGGCGTCGGTAATCTCAAGCACACCGGTCGGGGAACGCAGCTCGGTCACGAGAACGCCGGTATCATCGAGGTATCGCTGGCGCGCATCCTGTAAATTTTCCACCGTCACGCGAAAGCCGCCGCCCCGGTTGGCGCGCGCATCCAGCAGCGAACAGAACAGCGGCGCGGAGTCGAACCGCGGCACGCATAGCCATGCGATCGTGCCATCGCGACCGACGAGCGCGGCGCTGGCGCCGTCGCCGATCAGTCCGTAGTCCTCCAGCGGCAAGTGTCCGTCGAGTCGCTAGATCGGAGCGAAATCGCTATCGGACGCGTGTCGGCCGGGCATGTCGCGTCATCCAGTACAGTCCGCAAGACCATTGTGGTTGGCGGAGCATATGCTGTTTGCCAAGCTGCGCTAAGCGCGCGCCCCCGGCGCCGAGTTCGGTGCGGTCACGAACGCTACGTCCCTGGTTCGGTCGCTTCTCCATAACGCTCGCCTCCGGGCGTTGTTACCGGTTTGCCGATTAGGTTCCCCGCCGCACGCATCGTTCCATGTCCGATACGGAATCGCCCAAGAAGCCGCGACCGCCGTCCGGTGTATGCGACCGCATCGCGGTGCACAATCGTGGGCTCTCACGCGCGCGTTTTCGCTACGGACATGACGACTCGCGGTAGCCTGCTCGGCTTGACCGGTGCCCTTATCGCCTGGTCGATATACTTCATCGCGTCTTACGCCTTACTTTCCGTCGGTTGCAGCAGCGGGTGGCTGCACGTGCGCATCCTTGGCATGAATTCCGTGCGGCTCATGATCGTAACCATGGCGCTGGTGACGCTTTTGCTCACGATATATCTCGGCTGGCGCCACTTGCGCGCGTGGCGCCTCGCGACGCCCGCCGCCGCGACCGCGGCCCACGGGTCGCCCTATCCGTTTATGTCGCTGGCGGCGGCACTCTCCGCCGCGCTGGCACTCGTATCGACCGTATGGGTTGGCGCGCCTGCGGTCATGCTGCCGACGTGCGCGTAAGCGATGACGAACGCGTGGCATCGAGATGGCGCAGGGCTGCTTGGCATACTGGCAGCGCCCGCGGCGCGTGCCCACGGCGATGACCCCGCGACCACGGCGCTGACGGGGTTAGTCGTCGCCTTGTTGGCGCTGACGACCGTCGCCTACGGCTACGGCGTCGCGCGCCGGTGGCGCGTGCGTTTTGGCCGAGGCGTGCGGCCGTGGCAGGCGGTTTGCTTCGGGCTCGGCATCGCGCTGCTGGCGTTGGCGCTGCTCGGTCCGCTGGAGTCGCTGAGCGGGCGCAGTTTCGCGGCACACATGAGCCAACACATGGTATTGATCGCGCTCGCCCCGCCGCTACTGCTGCTCGGCGTCCCGGCGACGGCGCTTGGTCGCTTTGCCCCGCCGTTTTTGCTCGTGCTTCGAACCCCGCTGGCTCGCCCGGCCGTCGCGTTCGCGCTGCACGCGATCGTGGTGTGGGCATGGCACGCGCCGGCCGCGTTTCAGGCGGCGCTTGTCGCCGATGTCGTACATGCACTCGAACATACGACGCTGTTCGCGTCCGCCTTGTTGTTCTGGTGGTGTCTGCTGCACGCCGGGCGCCAGGAGGCAAGCGGGCACGGGGTGGCGGCGTTACTGGCGCTTGCGACGCTCATTCATACCGGAATGCTCGGTGCCTTGCTGACGTTCGCGCCGCAGCCGCTTTACCCGATTTACGCCGACGCCTCGCCGGTGTTCGGTCTCACGGCGCTCGAAGACCAACAGCTCGCCGGACTGTTGATGTGGGTGCCCGGCGGATTTGTGTATCTTTGCGCCGGCCTGTGGCAGGTGGCGCAGTGGCTGCGGCGCGCCACGCGCAGCGGGGCGAAACGCCTTGTCGTCGCGGATTCCTAAGGCGACTCATGTACATCGGAATCAAGTTCCTTCACATCGCGTTCTTCGCCGTCTGGTTCGCCGGACTGACGGCGCTGCCGTGGATCTTCGGTGAGCATGTCCAACAGCAGACGGGGCGCGGCATGTCGCCGCTGCGGCGCATCGAGCGCACCGTCTATTTCGGCGTTACCACGCCTGCTGGCGTGCTGGCGGTGTTATTTGGTACCGCGCTGATGTTTTATGGCTTCGACGGCGCTTGGCTGCACGTCAAGCTCACGTTGATCGTCGTCGCGGTCCTGTTTCACCTGTACTGCGGCCAACTGCTGCGCGCGTTTTTGCATGGCGGCGTCAAACGCGGCCGGTTTTACTTTCGCGCGCTGAGTCAGCTGCCGCTGTTGCTGCTCATCGCTATTGTGTTTCTGGCTTCGGCGAAGCCGCTTTGATCGCATCCAGGGTCTTCGCCTCCTCCTCTTCCAGATAGCTGCCGATCAGATGGCGAAACGTCAGGTTGCCGCCGAGCCAGCCGGTACAGATCAGCATGACGGCCGTATCGAGCGATAGTAACAGCCCAAGCGGCAGGACACTGCCGGCCGGATCGGCGTAACGCGTTAAAAAGTTCGCGGTAGCGAGCGAAAGCGTGGTGATGCCGGCCAGCATGTGGCTCCAGCTGCTGATCTGCTCGCGCGTGTAGCGGACCGTGGCGAAATCGATAAAACCGGTGACCGCGGCCACGGCCGCGCCCGCGGCGCCGGCGCCGATCAGCCACAGCGAGCCGCGCGCGAAGAACGGGTCGCCCGTCCACCAATAGAGCAGATCGCTGCCGAGGGCCGTAAACAGCAGTGCGATCGGGAACACGATCAAAATCGGATGCAGCGGGTGGTGCCCGATCGTAACCGTGGTGGGAACGCGCTTTCGGGTCACCGTCTCCGTAACCGCCCGCCGACTCATAGGCCCTGCTCCTTATATAACGTATGGCGAAAGGTGGATAACGGCGTAAACAACGACGCCGGTCGCCACCACGAAGTACCAGTACAGGGCAAACAGGTGCACCGCGAGTGGCCGCTCTTCGGTGTACACCGCCCGGCGCAGGCGCCGCCAGACGAGTCCGCCGAGTAACAGCGCCGCCAGCCACTGCACGCCCTGCAATCCGGCGAGCGTGTAGACCAGCGCGGGATACACATGCTCTTTGGCGGGCGCGCCCCAGGCAAGCAGCGCGCCGACTTCGAGCACCGCATACCCGAGCGCGAGCAACGCGGCGATGGCAAGACCGACCCGAGAACCGCCGTGCCCGATACGTCGGCGCACCCAGGCGATGGCCGCGGCGCTAGCGAGCAACAACACGAGCGCGGCAGTGGCGGCGCCGGCGGGCGGCGGTTCGAACGGCGGTGGTGGCCAAGCGGGCGACACCGTCCACAGGAACAGATACGCGAACACGAGCGACCCCACCACCGTGGCTTGCGCCAGCAGCCCGATCACGAGGAACCACCGCGCGGGGGCTTGTTGCGGAACGCCGCGCGTCGGCAATTGCATACCGCGTCCGACGTCGACACGGACGGTCGCGCCGCGATCGGTGTCCCACAGCCAGCGCAACCCCACGACGATGGCGAGCACCACGCCGAGCGCGGCGACGAGGTACATCCCCGCCAACACGCCGACGAACATGACGGCGAGCGCCAGCGCCGCGTGCAGAGGTACCCAGCTCGAGCCGGGTAACTGCGCGACGTGTTCCGGCTCGCCGGTCAGTATTCCCGTCACTAGCGTCTCGCGTTTGTCGGCACGCGCTTCGCCAAGGAACCCGCGGCCCTGGTCCAGCCGCTCGGCCAGTCCCGCTGTGCGCCAGAGCGGATCGCGATCCTGCACCAGCGGTTGGCTCACGAAGGTGTAAGGCGCCACCGGGACCGGTACGCCCCACTCGAGCGTGCCGGCGTTCCACGGATTGCGTCCGGCCGGCTGGCCGAAACGAAAGTGCAAAACGAGATCGATCAGGAACACCGCGACGGCGGCGGTAAGCAGAAATCCGCCAACGGTCGAAACGGCGTTGAGATACTCCCAGCCGAGTCCTTCGGGGTAGGTATACACCCGCCGCGGCATGCCGAGGAGGCCGGTGAGATGCATCGGCAAGAATGTAACATTGAAGCCGATGAACAACAGCCAGAACGCCCAACGGCCGAGCGGCGCCGACATGCGCCGACCGGTGTGCAACGGCAACCAGTAGTACAGACCGGCGAGCAGTGGGAACAGCATGCCGCCGATCAGCACATAGTGAAAGTGCGCCACCACGAAGTGCGTGTCGTGCACTTGCCAGTCGAACGGTACGACGGCGAGCATTACACCGGTGAGACCGCCCAGCACGAAAATGAAAAAGAACCCGAGCACGAACAACAGCGGCACCTCGAGTACCGGCCGGCCGCGCCACAGCGTTGTAATCCAGGCGAAGACTTGAATGCCGTTCGGAATCACCACCGCCATGCTGGCGGCCGAGAAAAAGCTAAGCGCCAGCAGCGGAATACCGGTGGTGAACATATGGTGCACCCACAGCATAAAACTGATGAAGCCGGTCGCCACCGCCGCGAGCACCAGCCACACATAACCGACGATGGGGATGCGCGCGAACGTGGAAACCACCATGCTGACGATACCGGCGGCCGGCAGAAAGATGATGTACACCTCCGGATGGCCGAAGAACCAGAACAAATGCTGCCACAACAGCGAGTGGCCGCCGCGCGTCGGGTCGTAGAACGGCAGACCGAACGCACGCTCGAGCTCGAGCAGGATGCCGCCCAGGATCAGCGGCGGAAATCCGAACACGATCATCAGCGCCGCCACGAGCACGGTCCAGACGAACAAGGGCATGCGGTGAATCGCCATCCCCGGGGCACGCGTCTTTAGGATCGCGACGACGAGTTCGATCGCCGCGAGCACCGCCGAAATCTCGATGAAAGTGATCCCGAGCAACCAGAAATCCACCCCCTTCCCGGGGGAGTACGGCTTACTGCTCAACGGCGTGTACATAAACCAGCCGGCATCGGGAACCGCGCCGAAGAAAAAGCTCGAATAGAGAATGATGGCGCCGAACAGATAACACCAATAGGTAAACGCGCCGAGCCGCGGAAACGGCAAGTCGCGTGCGCCGATCATCTTCGGGACCAAGTACACCGCCAGGCCTTCGAGCATCGGCACCGCGAATAGGAACATCATGGTGGTGCCGTGCATGGTGAACAGCTGGTTGTACGTCTCGTGATCGAGCGACTGGCCGTCGTGCCATGCGAGTTGCGCGCGCATGAGCATCGCGAGCACGCCGCCGACGAGAAACAGGACGAATGCCGTCACGATGTATCGCTGCCCGATCGGCGTGTGATTGACGGCGCTCAGCCGGCCGAGGCCGGGCGGCGAACCCCAGATCTCGCCCAGGCGCCGGCGCAATTCCTCGTTCTCGGGGCGACGCGCGGTCATTCCAGACTTTCGAGGAACGCGGCGATATCGGCGCGCGCGGCGCCGCCGACATGGCGGAAGCTCGGCATGGCGTTACCGGGCTTGATCGCCTGACTGTCGGTGATCCAATCGAACAGATTGGTACGGGTGTTGGAAAGCGTGAGCGCCGCCAGCGTGCGCCGGCCGCCGACGTGCGTCAGATCCGGGGCCTGGCGACCGTCGGCGGTCGTGCCGCGCACCGTGTGGCAGTTGATGCAGTCGTGTTGCAGGAACGCGGCGCGCCCGCGCGCTTGCGCCGGTGTCGTTGGTTCGCGCGCGGGCGCGGCCTGGCGCGTGAGCCAGGCGGCGAACTCCTCCGGCGGCTGCGCGATGACGAGCAGCGCCATGCGCGCATGCTGTGCCCCACAAAACTCGGCGCACTGTCCGCGGTATACGCCGGGACGATCGGCTTGCAGCACCACGCGGTTGCGTTGCTCCGGCAACACGTCGATCTTGCCGGCGAGGCTCGGGACCCAAAAGCTGTGAATGACATCGGCGCTCTGCAACTCGATGACGACGGCGCGACCGGCGGGAATATGGATTTCGTTGGCGGTCACGGCATCCCTTTGTCCGGGATAGCGCACTTCCCACCACCATTGATGACCAACCACTTCAATCCGCAGTGCCGCTGACGGCGCCGCCTGCACACTATCGCTGACGCGAACGGCGTAGACCAGCAATGCACTGAGCACGGTCACGGGCAGTATCATGCCACCGGCGACGATGAGCCAGCTGCCCCGAAGACTGTGCCGCCGTTCCGGCGCACGCAGTACCGCGTACAGCACCAGCGCCATGACCAATACGAATATGGCGCTGGCGCCGATCAGCAGTATCCACCAGGTTTCGGCCAACGCCCGCGCCACGGGACCTTTCGGCGCAAGCGCGGATTGAACACCGTCACAGGCTCCGAGCAGCGCGCACGCCCCCACCCACAGGCCGGCGTAGCTGCGCCGCGGCCCAGGACGTGTGGAATCAAAGCGACCCGTCGACGGCACACGAACTCCCTTTCGTGCACATATGAAGAACGAGGATCGACAATATAGCGCGACGTGACGTGCGGCAAGGCTTTCTCGAATTCACCGCAAACGCATCAGTGATATCCCGTCTTACGTCGTAACCGATCGTACGGTACGCGAACCAACATTTGCCAAGCCCGCAATAAGCGAAGGCTCACTCCACCGGCGAGATATACGCACGACGTCACCGGCAATAGCGGGAGGTCGTGCGAGTTAGCGTTGGGCTTGAACTTCGATTTTAGAGCCGAGTCGAATCGTGAACGGCGGGCCACGGAGATCGACACGAGCTTCGGTCGGTGGACCGCCGTTGTGTTTCCGACGACCTGCTTTACTCTCACCGATCATGGAGGATCATATGAACAAACCCTTACTGTTTGCTCTTAGCATGGCGGTCGCATGTGGCGGTATTGCAACGACGGTCGCCGCCCAGCAAGGTCCGATTTACGTCATGCCGAAGGTGGCGTGGATGAACCCTGACATCGGCGGCTTCGACGATGCGCTCAATCTCGGTGTAGCGCTGGGCTATGACTTCAGCACCACTACTAACGGTGTTTGGTCGGTAGAGGGTGAGTTTACGACAACGGTTTCGGATGGCGATGTCGTCGGAGGCGGCGACTGGGATGTTGACACGCTGGCCGGCTACGGCACTTACCGCAGCAGCGGTGACTTGTACTGGAAGGGAAAGGCGGGCTTCCAGCGCTTTGACATTAAGCGCGCGGGTGGAACCGCCGGTCCCATCCCGACATCTAAAGACACCGAATTCGCCGTTGGCATTGGCGGGGGCTTCCGCATGGATCGAGGCGCGGGCTTGGAAATCGAGTACGCGCACTCAAGCGAGCTAGCATATTTGAGCGCGGGCTACTACTGGCGCTTTTAACCGGGCGTCTGCCCGTATGGTCCAAGGCCGGCCGCCATCGGTATCGCGACTGTTGCTGCCTTCCTTCCGTCGCCGTTAAACCGGAGCACGCTTTCGCGGGGATGACACAAACAGCCTATTCGTTGTCTAGTGACGCGGCGGGACCGGATACTGTCGTGGCTCGTCCTGGTTATCCGGCGCGACGGTGTCGTCCTGTATGCCGGGCTGCATGGTGTATGGCAGCTCGTCGGTGTAGACGTCGGGCAGGTTACCTTGGCGCCAGGCGCGCCACTTTTCCCGTTGCGCCTCGGTTAACACAGCTTCCGCGCGGTTCTCCGCAGCAATGCGCGCCTCGGTCAACTGTTGTTGCAATACCGCGAGACTGCGAAACGCCTGCCCCGCTTGCTTGGGATCACGCCGCTCGCGCGCGTACAGCTCGCGTATTTCGTACTGCGCGTCGAGCATGCGGCCGGTGATATCACAGTAGCGGATATGGTAATCGCGCTGCGCCTGACGGATCTCCTGACGCTGCTGTGCGCTTAGATCGAGCGCGCCCAATGGAACGAGGGCGCGCGCCGGTGGTGGAAAGCGCTCCTGCGCCGCCGCCGCTACAGTAACTGCGCTCACACAAGTCGCCGAGATTATCGCCAGCATTCGTATCATAACTATTCTCCGAGATGGACCGATATTCGCCGCACCGGTCGCAGGTACCGTCGCCGGAGTCTCATCGATTCACGCAGAGAATCCGACCGATCCATCGGCTTAGCGATGGTACGCGTGCGGCAGCGAGCGCATCGCCCGCTTCGTTGAATCGCCGGACGTCAGCGCAAACCGGATCTGACGGCCACCGGTAACGAGCAGATCGACCCCAATCAACATCCCAAGCAACCAGGTCGCGGCGTACGGCCATTGCAAAAGCACGAACGCGCCCAGCACCAGCGGTATCACACCGCCGAGCAGCGACCAGCCCCACCCGGTTTGCGTGCGCCAACGCAGCGCACTGAAAATCCGAAACGCGCCATCGGCGAGAAAAAGCACGGCCACCACGAACGTTAGCGACAGGATGCCGGTCAGCGGGAACAACAGCAGGAACGCGCCCGCCGCCAGCGCCAGCAGCCCACTGACCATAGCGACACCGACGTCGTGCCATTGCGGCCGCCAAAATGCCTCGACTGCCTTGAACGCCCCGCTCGCCAACAAGATACCCCCGATGATCTGTTCGGCCGCCAGTGACGCGATCAGCGGAAACAGAATCGCCGCAATTCCTAATGCCGCGATGATACTGCCGAAAACCATGGGCGAGCGTGGATGCTTTTTTGCTTTGTGTTGGTTTAGCACGGTTTGCACCGCGATGGATTCCTAATCCCGGGATCAATCGCCGTCCTATCAATTTCACTTAAAATTTCCATCTCACCAGCAATGATATCGGCGCACGCAGAGCAGACGTCAACAGTACTGAGCAGTGCGACTTGGAAGGATACGGATGGTTCCCGAGTCCTATATCACTGCATGATGTTTGCCGAACGATTCAAGGCGCGGGGTGTCGCATCAACATCGAACCAGTTTGCCTTCATCGGGGCGCGATCGCCCAGTGAGACCGCCGCTTGCCGCTCGTACTACGAATCGTACTGTGGTTGCTGCTTGCGCTTACGCTGCTGGTGTTGCTTTTGGTAGTCGCACTGCCGTTCGTAAATTGGAATGTTTTTAAGGATAAAATTACGGCGGCGCTCAGTCGGCAATTGGGCGTGCCGGTGGCGGTCAAGGGAAATCTTGATATCGATCTGCGCGGCGACCTCGTCCGCCTGCAGGCCGATCAGATTGCGCTCGGCACTGCCTCGGCATCACGGCCGCCGCTCCTGACAATGGATCGCCTGCGGTTCGGCATCGCGCTGGCGCCGCTCCTGCGCGGGCAGCTGGTGCTGGTCGACATCACCGTTATCCATCCGCACGCGCTCATTACTCGAAACGCCGACGGCGAGCTGAATTGGAATGTGCTGCTGGCGCAGGCAGGTGGCGGCGGCGCGGTACCGCGCATCGAGCAGTTTGCGGTTGACGGCGGCAGTGTCGTCTATCGCGATGCAGCGTTGAAGAATGATATCGAGCTGAAGATCGACCGACTGGAAGGATCGTTCGACCCCAAGAGTACGGTGGCCGCGACCGGGTCCGGTCGCATCGACGACCGTGATCTTCGACTGCAAGTGACCGCCGAGTACCTCGACGAACACTGGCGCGCCGACGGTGCGCTACGGCTCGCCGATGCGCGCGTGTCGGTCGCGGGCACGGTGCGACAGCCGGATCTTCGGCTGGAGGCGGATATCCCGCGGCCGTCGCAACTCGATTTCTTGCCGTTGCCCGACATGCCGGACGTAGGCCCTGTGCAGTTCAGCAGTCGCTTCACGCGCGATGGGAATCACTGGTGGCTCGACGACCTGAAACTCAGCTTCGGGCCATATCACGTCGACGGAGACATTCGGCTCGACCTCGATCAGGGCGTGCCCATGGTTTACGCCACCCTGTTGTTGGATGAGCTGCGGTTGCCGAAAGGCGGCGCCACGTCTCCCCGCGAGAAACTGATCCCGCCGACACCGATCGATCTCACCCTCCTCCGACGGGTGAACGCGAAGGCCAACTTGCGCATCGGCAAGTTGACGAATGCACCATTCACCGTGCAGGACATTGCGCTTACCGCCCGCCTCCGAAACGGCAGACTGGTCGTCAGTTCGGCTTCGGCCGATCTCGCCGGCGGCCGACTGCGGGGTGAGATGACGGTCGATGCGAGCGCGGCGGTGCCGTCGACAACCCTCCATCTCACCTTGCATGAGCTGCTATTGCCTTCGCTGGTGCCCGGCCTACCGGCGCAAGCGCTGCAGGGCAAAACCAGCGGCCGGATCGATCTCGGCGCCCGCGGCAAGAATCTCGAGGCGCTCGCCGCCAGCGCCCGCGGGCAATTGCTGTTTGTGATACGCGACGGCGCGATCCGTGCGGCATGGATCGAGGGCGCCCGCCTGGACTTGGCCGAGTGGTTGCTGCTGCAAGCGAAACCCGGCACCCACGAAACCCCGATCCGGTGCGGGCTGATCGGGTTTGCCGTGCGGGACGGCGTGCTGGTGCCGCGCCCGATCGTGCTCGATACGCGCGATAGTTGGCTGACGATAGATGGTTCTATCAATCTCAACCAGGAAACGCTTGAGCTTACGCTTCGCGCGCACCCAAAGGATTTTAGTTTCCTGACCGCGCAGGCGCCGGTGACGGTGGCGGGACCGTTCTCGGATATTGCCATCGACGTACCGACCGGCAAGCTATGGGCGCGCGGCGCGGTGGCGCTCGCCCTCGGCAGCTTGCTCGCGCCGGTGGCTGCCTTTATCCCATTTATCGAGCCCGGCCTTGCCAGCGATCGGAATTGCAAGCAACTGTTGGCCGGCATACCGCTGGGCGAGGCGTCGGGTATCGGTCAGTAAAACGACGCAGCTTGGGCGTGATCGCGGAACGTCGCGCCAGCACCCACTGTGGACGCGACAAATTCCGCGACGCCACTGCCGCCCTTGCCGGATCGCGCATCGAAACTTCGAGCTGTTATCGTTGTTACATTCTGGTCGGCAGTTCAACGAAGAACGTCGATCCCTTGTTGAGTCCGTCGCTCTCGACCCAAATTCTCCCCGCGTGTGCTTCGACGATCTGTTTCGTGATGTACAGGCCCAGGCCGAGGCCGCTTACTTCGTCGGCGGAGACAGACCTTTCAAAGCGGTCGAATATCTTCCTCTGTGCGTCTTTGGCGATACCGATGCCTTGGTCGCGCACTGCAAGGCGAACGTTGTCGTCCGCTCTACTGACCGATACGGTCACTGGCTTTTTGCCGCCGTAGCGCATCGCATTAGTTAGCAGATTCGTGACCACCTGCTCGAGACGCAACCGATCCCAGTACCCATCGACCCCTGGGCACTCTACGATGTCTACCGGTGTCTCCGCGCGCCTCAGCGCTGGTTGCAGGTGGGCCACTACGTCTTTCACGATCGCATTCAGCGATACAAGCTCCTTGTGGATCGCAAGTCGTCCAGTGCGGATCCGCGCCACATCAAGCATGTCATGCACAAGACGGGTTAAACGTTCTGCTTGCCGGTTTGCTTGGTCCACGAATGAACTGATCCAAGACGGCGTGTAGATTTGTATGTCGCCTTTGTCCCGGTGACGTAAGAAGACTTGCATTTGATAACGCAACGAGGCCAGGGGTGTCGTCAGCTCATGGGAAATGATAGAAAGGAACTCGTCGCGTGAGCGCAACGCGGCGCGCAGCGCCTGTTCCGTGCTGCGCAACTCCTTCTGCTGCTCGATGTGATCGAGCGCGAAGGAGATGTCGTCTGCCAGGGCGTTGAGCAGTCGTAATTCCTCATCGTCGAAGAAATCCGCTTCTGCGGCATACAGGACCATCACCGCCACCGGCTCATTCCGAACGCTTAGAGCGAATACGGCGATGGAGTTGACACCCTTCGCCGCACACTGCTCCGTTAGCCAGTGTCCGTTGTCGCTAATCCTATTCGAGACGATCGGGTGCTTCTGGGTGGTCGCCAATATCGCAACGTTCGGAACACCGCGATCCGTGTCCATTCGCGCAAACGGCACATGGTCAACGCCGATAGCAACATCGCCCGCCGCGCTGTCAGCATGCACGCGGCCCGAATGGTGTTCGACGGTTCCTATCCACGCGCCGCGAAACTGCCCTTGCTCCACGCAAATGCGACATGCTTCGCGAAAGAGCGGCGTGCGGTCGTTGATACGAATGATCGCCGAGCTGATGCCGCTGAGAACCGCATAAACCCGGTTGAGCCGTTTGATCTTTTCCTCGGCGAGCGTTTGGTCGGTGACATCCTGCAATGTGTGGAACCAGCGGCGCTTGCCCGGCGCCTCCGACCATTGTTCCAACGGCTCCATTGCGTGGCGAATGTAAATGGCCCCTCGTCGCCCGTCGCGAAGCAAACGATATTCCACGCACGAGCGCCCTTGCTTTTCGGTCGCCGCCCGCACTTCGCTCTGGAACCTTGCGCGGTCGGCCGGATGCAACGATTGGATCCAGGCCTGCATGTCGGTTGGCATGCGAAAGTTTTCAACGCCGATCAGCTGTGGAAGCGTTTCCGACCATCGCTCGAATGCGCCGTCCGCCGCCGTGACGATATGTCCGAGCTTCGCCATAAGCTGCGCCCGCCGCAAACCGGACTCAGCAAGCCGTTGGTTTTTCCGCACCTCGGCCTCGCGCAGCTCGCGCACCACCGCCGGCCCCAGCCGCGTGAGGTTCGTTTTCATTACGTAGTCCACCGCGCCGGCTTTCATGGCTTGAACCGCGACATCCTCGCCCATGGTGCCGGACACGAAGATGAACGGAACATCCGGATCGACTTGCCGGCAGATACTCAACGCTTGCAGACCGGTAAAACGCGGCATCTTGAAGTCGGAAAGCACGATCTGCGGTTGGAAATCCGCAAGTTCCCGACGAAGGTCGGATTCGGCGTAGACGCGCCGACTCTCCACATTCAAGCCGGCGCGGCGCAACTCATGGAGCACGAGTTCGGCATCCCGTGGCGTGTCTTCGATGATCAGTACTTTTGTGTCTTGCGCCATGTGAAACGCTTCTCACCCGTGCAGCGGCGGCTCGTTTACCACGGCCCAAAAGTTGCCCGTCTGTTTGATCGCGTCCACAAACTGCTGAAACTCGACAGGCTTGACGACGTAGGCATTGACGCCACCGCGATAGCTTCTCGCGAGATCGCTCTCCTCGCGCGAGGACGTGAGCATCACGACCGGTATTACCATCAGCGATTCGTGGGATTTTATTTCTCGAAGGACCTCCAGGCCGTCTATCTTCGGAAGCTTGAGATCGAGCAGCACCACAATCGGCAGAGACGGAGGCTCGTATGCGAACTTACCGCGGCGAAAGAGGTAGTCGAGCGCTTCGGCGCCATCTCGCGCAATGACTATCGGATTGGCGACATTGTTACGTGCAAGTGCGGCACGAGTGAGTTCAATGTCCTTCGCGCTGTCTTCGACGAGCAGGATCGGCCTTAACGGTGTCATTTGCCACCTCAGTGTTGGGAAGCGTGAAGTAGAATGTTGCCCCCTGGTCTACGGCACTTTGCGCTCGGATCCGCCCACCGTGGCGCATGACGATTCGCTGGACGTTTGCCAGACCAACGCCGGTGCCTTCGAACTCGTCCGGATGATGGAGTCGCTGAAATACACCAAACAGTTTGTCGGCATAGGCCATATCGAATCCGGCACCGTTGTCCGCGACGTAAAATTCCGGTTCTCCATTTCGGTCGGTGTAGCCGATACGAATGTTCGCGATCTCGCGGTTACGCGTGTACTTGACTGCGTTGCCAATGAGGTTCACCCACACCTGCTTTATCATGGCCGGATCGCCGCGGACATCGGGCAACGGTCGAATGTCCCACTCTATCCTTCGACCTTTCGTTGTGCGAGACAACTCCTGCACGACCTCTTCCACCACTGCGTTCATGGGTATCCGGGTGCGTTGCATCTCCGTGCGCCCCATCTTGCTGAATGCCAACAGATCGTCGATCAACTTTCCCATTTCCGCGATCGAGTCGGTAATGTTGTCGAGGTAGTGTTTCCCTCGGTCTTGCAAAACATCCGCGGCCTCCTCTCTCAGCAGGTCGGCATAACCCGCAACGTGCCGCAGGGGCGATCGCAGGTCATGCGAAACCGAGTAGGAAAACGCCTCCAACTCGCGATTGACTGCCTCAAGTTCCGAGGTCCGCCGACGCACGCGCTCTTCGAGTTCCGCGTTCAGACGCTGCACCTCCTCTTGCGCCCGCTTTCGTTCAGTGATGTCCACGG
>JBKHXU010000212.1:0-21100 GCA_046565865.1 Gammaproteobacteria bacterium
GACCAAGAGCAGCGGATAACCCGCCGCGAGATCGCCGTCGCCAAGCAGCAGCATGCCGGCCAGCAACGCCGGGGCGAGGCCGGCGGCGGGGCCGCTGATAGTGACGTTGGCGCCACCTAAGAATGGAAACACGAAGCCGGCGATGATCGCGGAGATGAGGCCAGTGACGGTCGGCGCGCCCGAGGCGATGGCGATGCCGAGCGATAACGGCAACGACACGAGCGCCACCTGCATTCCCGCCAGCAGGTCGTAGCGCCAGTGCTTCAATCCCGCAAGGCCGTTTTGCGGCTTCTCCTCCGCCTTCACGTTGTTGCCCCCGTACGCGTGCGTGACCGTGGCCGATGCTAACCTAACCGCGCGCGGCGCGGTACACGAAATAGAGATTTGCGATGGCGCCGATCGATGCCGATCTATAGCGCGAAAATCCGGCGGCGGGGCGACGCCTGGGATGGCGTCATAGAGCCGGCTCTATGGGTTCCATTCTAATTCCCTATTTCATCTTTGCCCGCGTGCTCCCTATCCTTTGCGGCGTTCATCGTTGCAACGCGACCGCGGTTTAGTCCGAGGTCATCGGTTATCGAAAGAAGACTGAGGAGTCGATCATGGCTGAGAAAACGTATCAAGCCGGTGTTAAAGAATACCGCAAGACCTACTGGACGCCGGACTACATCCCGCTCGACACCGACCTGCTGGCCTGCTTCAAGGTCGTAGCGCAAGCCGGCGTGCCGGCGGAAGAGGCGGCAGCCGCGGTCGCCGCGGAATCGTCCACCGGTACCTGGACCACGGTCTGGACCGACCTGTTGACGGACCTTGATTACTACAAGGGCCGCGCCTATCGCATCGAACCGGTGCCGGGCGATCCGACCGCGTTCTACGCGTTTATCGCCTATCCGATCGACCTGTTCGAAGAAGGCTCGGTCGTCAACGTGCTGACCTCGCTGGTCGGTAACGTGTTCGGCTTCAAGGCCATCCGCAGCCTGCGCCTGGAAGACATCCGCTTCCCGCTCGCGTACGTCAAGACCTGCGGCGGCCCGCCGAACGGCATCCAAATGGAGCGCGATCGCCTGAGCAAGTACGGCCGCGCGCTGCTGGGTTGCACGATCAAGCCCAAGCTGGGTCTCTCGGCCAAGAACTACGGCCGCGCCGTGTACGAATGCTTGCGCGGTGGCCTGGACTTCACCAAGGACGACGAGAACATCAACAGCCAGCCGTTCATGCGCTGGAACCATCGCTTCGAGTTCGTGATGGAAGCGATTCACAAGGCCGAGGCCGAGACCGGCGAGCGTAAGGGTCATTACCTGAACGTCACCGCGCCGACCCCGGAAGAGATGTACAAGCGCGCCGAATTCGCCAAAGAGCTGGGCGCGCCGATCATCATGCACGACTTCTTGACCGGTGGTTTCACCGCCAACACGGGCCTTGCCAACTGGTGTCGCGATAACGGCATCCTGTTGCACATCCACCGCGCCATGCACGCGGTGCTCGACCGCAACCCGTACCACGGTATCCACTTCCGCGTGCTGACCAAGTGCTTGCGCCTGTCAGGCGGCGATCACCTGCACTCCGGTACCGTCGTCGGCAAGCTCGAAGGCGACCGCGAGGCGACGCTGGGCTGGATCGACACCATGCGCGAGTCGTTTATTCCGGAAAATCGCGGCCGTGGTCTGTTCTTCGACCAAGACTGGGGCTCCATGCCGGGCGTGATGCCGGTGGCCTCGGGCGGTATCCATGTGTGGCACATGCCGGCGCTGGTAGCGATCTTCGGCGACGACGCCTGCTTGCAGTTCGGCGGCGGTACGCTCGGCCATCCGTGGGGTAACGCCGCGGGTGCGACCGCGAACCGCGTGGCGCTCGAGGCGTGCGTCGAGGCGCGCAACCAAGGGCGTCAGGTCGAACGCGAAGGCAAAGAGATTCTGACCGAGGCGGCGCAACACAGCCCCGAGCTCAAGATCGCGATGGAGACCTGGAAGGAAATCAAGTTCGAGTTCGACGTCGTCGACAAGCTCGACGTGCAAAAGCGCGCTTGATCAATCCTTAAATCGAATACCGTTTAGGAGTCACCGAACATGGCCGATATCCAACCGTACAACGCGACCGAGCGTAAGGGCGAAACCTTCTCGTACCTGCCGCCGCTGTCGCCGGCGAAGATCCGCAAGCAGATCGAGTATCTCTTGGCACAGGGCTGGAACCCGTCGATCGAGCACACCGAGCCGGAGAAGTCGTTCTCGCATTACTGGTACATGTGGAAGCTGCCGTTCTTCGGCGAGAAGTCGGTCGATCGCGTCGTCGCCGAACTCGAAGCGTGTCATCGCGCCAACCCGGGGCACCATGTGCGCCTGGTCGGGTACGACAACTACGCGCAAAGCCAAGGTACGGCGTTCATCGTCTATCGCGCCGGTCGTTAAGGCGGTCCGCGCGTCGCGGGTCGGCGCGCGGATGTAGTGAGTCACGATAGTCCAGCAATGTACGAGCGAGGGTGATGTGATGCAGCAGGCCAACAGGATCGATGCCGGCGGCGGTCGCGAGGCGTCTCGTCTACGCCGCCAGCAACTGGTCGCCGGCAAGACCGGGCTTCCGCCCGCGAAAGAGCGGGTGCGCACCGGCGAGCGCGAGGCGTCGTTGCCACGGCTGACCGCCGTGGCGGCAGCCCCCGCGGCGCCGACACCGGCTGCGCCGGTGGCCGCGCCCAGCGCATCGCCCGTCAGCGCGCAACCCGCGGTTACGCCGGCGGCTGTGCGTCCCACCGGTGGCCGCGCCGCATCTTTGGCGCGGCGCGAGGCGCTGGTGCAAGGCAAGGGCGCGCTGCAGCAACAGAATCGTGCGCAAGCCGTGGCGCAATCGAGCGCGTTTACGTCTGCGCCCGTGTCGGCACCGGCAAGCGCGCCGCGCTTTCCTACGGGCGGTCGCGATGCGTCGATCGCACGCCGCAATGCACTCGTGCAAGGCAAGAAAGGTTTACAGCAAGTCGGGCAAACGCAAGGCGGCAGTGTTGCCGCCGCTGCACCGAGCATGCCCGTCGCCACACCGGCGCCGGCAACCAATGAAGGCGCCTCGGCGACGAGTCGCCAAGTGGCGCAAGCAGTGCGCGCGAATCGCGCGACCTTCGGGCGCGGCGGTGCCGCGGCCGCGCGTGCGGCCAGCGCTCCGCGCGAGGCGCAACCGATTCAATATCCGCCCAAGGTGGCGGAGACCTCGACCTACGGCGGTGGCCGTGTCACCGGTGTGCGCATCGGTCGCGGTCCGAATGTGACCGGCGATGAGCCGGGCGCGAGCCTGCCGGTTACCGGTTCGCAGTACTACGGCACCGAAGCCGGCTTTCAGCCGCGCCATGGCGGGATCAAGGTCGGTGCGGTTCGCACCGAGGGCGGCCTGACCGTCACCGGCACGATGGTACGTAGCCAGGTCGAGATCACCGGCGATGAATACAAAAGCGGCGTGCGCATCACCGGCGAGGCCGACCCGACCCCGCAGGACGATTTGACGCAGGGCCGTGAGCGCACGGTCTACACCTCGGCGCAGTTTCCGCGCAAAGCCGAGCCGCATGGCCACAGCGTGTTCGGCACCAATTTGGGACGCGCCGCGAAGGCGGTCGCAACGCGTGATCGCGCCAGCGCCTTGGAAGCGAGCGAAGGGGGTTTGCCGATCACCGGCACCGCCGTCGGCCGCAGTGCGCGCGTGACGGGCGATGAAGACGGCGCCCAGCGCGCCATCACCGGCGATCAATACGTCACTCGCGGCCGTGGCCAACCGGAACCGGCGGCGCGTGCGAATGCCAATCGCGGTGGCGAGCGCGTCGATCCGGTGACGGGTGCGAAGGTTAGCGAGTCCACCACCTGGGGCGGCCAGCGTGTTACGGGGTGCGATGTTGAGTATCAGCCCAATGTCACGGGCGATGAGTACGGCGCCACGACGTATCTGACGGGCACGCCGTATGTGGGGCCCGGCCAAGTTCCGGCGGATCGGCACGCAACCGCAAGCGGTCTTGCGCGCGTTACCGGCGATGTGCCGCTCAACGTCGAGCACGTCACCGGCACGCAGCGCGGCGGCGATCGCGCCATCACCGGCACGACGTACTTCCGCGCCGAGCCGAGCGAAGCGGGTGAGAAGTCGGACGCCAAGACCAACGTGGTCGCGCAGATTGAGCAGCGTTTCAGCGTGCGTTCACCGCAGCGTGAGGCGCAGTTGCGCACCAGCAGCCAGAAGCTGCCGGAGAACGTGCAAGAGCGCATCACCGGTTCGTTCGCGGTCGGTCATGGCAAGATCACCGGCAACCAGGAATTTCATTTCGCGCCGCGTGCGAGCGCGGAACAACGCGAGAGCGCGAGAAGGCGTGTCACCGGCGAAGGCCGCGTCAATGGGCCCGCGAT
This sequence comes from Gammaproteobacteria bacterium, assembly GCA_046565865.1. Lineage (GTDB taxonomy): Bacteria > Pseudomonadota > Gammaproteobacteria > Acidiferrobacterales > Sulfurifustaceae > JBKHXU01. The sequence goes on from JBKHXU010000212.1 coordinate 4,368, forward strand.
CACCGGCAGCGCGTGGAGCGAGCATGGGCGCGTGACCGGTACCGAGGGTTATATCGCGCACGAGCGCAATCCGAGCCAACGTGCCGGCAAGCCGCACGGATTCGCGAGCGCCGAGAAGTTCAAGGATAAGGGCAAACACGAGCCGGCGAAGCAGATGGTGACCGGCATGGTCGGTTGGTCGGCGAAGTCCGCGGCCAAGGTGACGTTGTCCGGTGGGGCGCAAGGTTAACGGTTAACGCGAGCCGACGACGCCCGTGAACCTCGCCATGCGCACCAAGAAAACGCGCCGCCATCCCGGTTCCATGGGATACGGCCTCGACCCGCTCGGGATGACGCATCCCTATGAGCAGGCGTATGGGATCGATGCGTATGCGCGGCCGAGCGTGCCGGCCGGGGCGCATCCGCTGTACGACGCGGCGCACAACGGCACGTTGCAGGCGCGCGAGCGCGAGATCACCAGCGCGTTCGATGCGATCGAACCGGTGCTGCGCGATGTGGCGGCGATGCAGTTTGAAGAGGGGTTTGTCCAGCGCGCGCAGAGCGCGGCGCTGAATCGCTTAGGGTTTGAGTGGTCGCCAGAGTCGCTGCGCGCCACCTGGCTCGCGCCGCTTAACACGCGGGCGCTATATGCCGAGAGCGTGTTTCGCACTTTTAAGGAGTTGGCCGAGCGCGACTTCGACCGCTATCGCGCGGTCACGGACGAAGGCGAGCCGGTACCGGAACTGATTCGTAAGTGGGGCTTTCACGTGGTCGACGTGACGCCTTGCGCCGACGGTCGCTTGAGCGGGGTGGTGGACTACATCCTGCGCATTCCGCCAGCGGTGGTGGTGAACCGGCGCTCGTTCGCGGGTGCGATGTTCGACATCGAAGAGGGCATGCGCCACTGGGCCGAGGTCGAGCTGCGCCGCCATCGCGAGGGCGTGCCGAATGCGGCCGATGCGCCGACGCGGTATCTGAAGATCGGTGTGTATCACTTCAGCGGCTCGGAGCCGACCACCGAAGGTTGCGCGGCGCACGGTAGCGATACGCACAAAGCGGCGCAGGCCTTGCTCGAGCGCTTGACCGCGTTCGCGCAGGCGATCGAGAACACGTACTGCTGCGGCGCCTCGGTGGCGACGCTGTTGATCGGGGTCGATACCGACAACGACGCGATCCGGGTGCACGTGCCGGACGCGCGCGGGGCGATGGCGGTGGAACGCTTCATCGACAATCGCGCCTTGTACGACGCGACCCGCGGCTTGGCGCGCGAGGCAGCGAAAGAGGCGATTCGCAATGCGGTCGCGGAGGCGGCGGGTGTCGCGCCCGACGACGCGGCGACCGAGGGTATGCGCTGGTTTTGCGGCTACGTGCTCAAGAACAACATGGCGCAGATCGAGTATGTGCGCGCGTATCACAACGGGGTGTACCAGCACCTCGGCCACACCGAACGCTTTATCGTGGTGGGCGATAGTTTCGACGATCTGCAGATGCGGAACCTCGCGTTCCAGGCGCAGATGGACACGCTCGAAGAGGGCGCGGCCGACATGGATATCGGCGTGAAGGTGTTCAAGCACGTGAATGTCGAGCGCGGTTTGCCGATTCCGGTGCTGGTGCACTTTCGCTATGCGAAGCAGGTGCCGGGCTCGCGCGAACGCGCGCTGGTACGCAGCCACCGCCTGCTCGATGCGATCAACGCGCGCTATGCGGATTTAGTACGCGAAGGCTGGATGTACACGTGTCTCGCGATTACCGAGCGTACGCCCGGCAGTCGCTTAGAGACGAACGATATCGACATCACTGCCGCACGCCGCCAGGGCGCGTGCGGATGCAAGTAGACGGAGTCAGCGCATGAAGATCTGTCAGGTAGAGAAGACCTTGGTCGCCACCGCGCGTATCGGCGGATTGGGCAATCGGCGCCTGCTCGTGGTGAAAGAGCGCGGCAGCAGCGGCAAACAAGTGGCGGTCGACCCGGTCGGCTGCAAACCCGGCGACTGGGTCATCGTCGTCGGCAGCTCGGCGGCGCGCGACGCCGCCGGCAACAAGGATTATCCGAGCGACTTCACCATCGTCGGCATCATCGACTATTGGGAAGACGACTCCAAGGACGGCAGCGGGAACCCCGAGAGGGCGGGTACCTCGGAGAAGTCCGGGAAGAAGTAGCGATGGAAATCATGCGCGTAGTGCGCGACCTGGTGACGACGAAGCGTAATTTTTGGTTGGCGGCGAAGTCGTTGCGAGTGGTCGAGGACTACAAGGGCAATTTATCGGTGGCGCTCGATCCCATCGGCTGTAAGCCGGGGGACTTCGTGGTCACGATCGGTATCTCGGCGGCGCGTATCGCCGCCGGCAATCCGATGATCACGACCGACATGACGATCGGCGGGATCATCGATGATTGGAGTGAGGAAGAGTGGCGCTCCTAACGGGCGATACTCATCGCGGGTAGTGGGATAACGAGTTCAATTTAATCAGAGCAGGAGAACGACAATGGCAAACGAGAAAATGGGTATCGCGTTGGGCATGATCGAGACGCGTGGGTTGGTGCCGGCGATTGAAGCGGCCGACGCCATGACCAAGGCCTCTGAAGTGCGGCTGATCGGCCGTCAGTTCGTGGGCGGCGGTTATGTGACGGTGTTGGTGCGCGGCGAGACCGGCGCGGTCAACGCAGCGGTGCGTGCCGGTGCGGATGCGTGCGAGCGCGTCGGCGACGGCCTGGCGGCGGCACACATCATTGCCCGTCCGCATGCGGAAGTCGAAGGCATTCTGCCGGACAAGCCGACGGCTTAATTACTAGTTGAGTGGCAAGAGCTAACGAGCGGAGTTGAATATGGCAAGCGAAAAGACGGGTATCGCGTTGGGCATGATCGAGACGCGTGGGCTGGTGCCGGCAATTGAAGCGGCCGACGCCATGACCAAGGCCTCCGAGGTACGGCTGATCGGCCGGCAGTTCGTCGGCGGTGGTTATGTTACCGTATTGGTACGCGGCGAGACCGGTGCGGTCAACGCCGCGGTACGCGCCGGGGCGGATGCGTGCGAGCGTGTCGGCGACGGGCTTGCCGCCGCTCACATCGTCGCCCGCCCGCACACCGAGGTCGAGCAAATCCTGCCGGCTCGGCCGGACGGTGCGGCTGGCGGTCGCGATAGCGATGTGACCAAGACACAGAGCTAAGGCTTTAACCACTGCCCGCAGTAGTACCGAGCGGCGGAGGAGGCGAGACGTGAGCGATAGCATCAGTGCGCCAGAACACTGGCAGTTGTCCGGACGCCCACCCTCGCTTTTTCGCCGCTTTCAGTTCAGCGGTTACGCCGAGACGCGCGGGTTTCTCGATCGGCTGGGTAAGCTGTCCGAGGCCACCAAATATTATCCGGACATCAGCTTCGGCACCGGCTACGCCAACATTACCGTGCACGCGCGCGACGGCAAGGCATTGACCGCCGACGATGTCGATTTTGCCGAGCGCGTGAGCGCCTTGGCCACATCGGGTAACACCGGCGGATGACGGCGACCGTTTACGCGGTAGCCAACCATAAAGGCGGCGTCGGCAAAACGACGATCGCGATGAATCTCGCAGCCGGGCTTGCTCGCCGCGGCCGCTGCGTCGTGTTGGACGCCGATCCACAAAGCTCGGCGACGTTATGGGCGCAGGCGGCGATGCCGGCGCGATTCCCGGTTGCGGTGGTGCCGGCCGAGGGCGGCGTGGATGCGGCGCTTGCCGAGTTGCGTGGGCGGCACGACTACATCGTCATCGACTGTCCGCCGGCGACCGATGCGAAGCAAACGCAGGCGGCCTTGGCGAGCGCCGCGGTATTGTTGATCCCGGTGCTGCCGTCGCCGATGGACTTGTGGGCCACGGCGCGCATCGAGACCATGGTCAACGGGGCTTGCGGCGACAACCCGCGGCTCAAGGCGCGCATCGTCATCAATCAACTCGAGACACGCAACGCGTTGACGCACGCGTTGGGCGGCGCGTTGAGCGAGGTGGCGGTGCCGGCATTGCAGAACGGGCTGTACCGGCGTGCGGCCTATCGGACCGCGGCGCTCGAGGGCGCGAGCGTTTACGATATCGGCGGACGCGGACGGCAAGCGGTGGCCGAGGTCGATGCCCTGATCGAGGAGGTTTTACGCTTATGAGCGACAACGATCTGGCGTCCAAACTGGCGCGCGGCATGCGCCGCGCCAAGCACCCATCCGCACCGGAAACCCCTCCCAGTGGCCCGATCGCGGCCTCGAGCAGTGTCGCGCGCGAGCGCGTGCTGGAACAGGATGCGAACCCGAACGGCACTTCCTCACGCCGAGCCGAGCGGTTCGCCGATCAAACCGACCAAGCTCCACGGGCGAGCCTCGATCGGCCGTGGGAAAATCTGCACCCTAAACGCATCTGGCCGGACTAGGCGTTTGCGAGTCCCGTTCAAGGCGCTGCCTGCATGAGTGAAACCCAATTGTCCGTGGTCGATGTCGCTGTGGCGGTGGTGCAGCGTTCCGATGGTCGCGTGTTACTCGCCGAGCGCCCGCAACATAAAGTATCGGGTGGCTATTGGGAGTTTCCGGGCGGCAAGTTCAATGCCGGGGAGAATCCGGAACAGGCGCTGGCGCGCGAGCTGCATGAAGAGATCGGCATCGAGCTTGATACGGCGCATCGCTGGATGACGTATGAACACGCCTATCCGAACAAAATCGTGCGCCTGCATTTCTTTCGCGTTACCGCCTGGCACGGCACGCCGCGTGGTAACGAGGGGCAGCGCGTGTCCTGGGAGGACCCGTACGCGCCGAGCGTGAGTCCGTTGCTGCCGGCGAACGACAAGGTGCTGCGCGCATTGTGTCTGGCGCCGGTGTACGCGATCACGGACGCGACCAAGTACGGCATTAGCGATTTTCTCGGACGACTGGAGCATGCGCTCGACGGCGGTTTGCGCATGGTGCTGGTGCGCGAACGCACGATGGCGCCGGAGCAGCTGGCGCAGTTCGCGCGCCAAGTGATCGTGCGTGCCCGCAACTACGGTGCGGACGTGCTGATCGAGGCCAACGAATCCATCGCGCGCAAGGTCGGGGCCGATGGCGTGCACTCGCAGGCGGCCGACATGCAGCGGCTGCTGGCGCGGCCGAAGATTCGACTGTGGGCAGTGTCGTGCCACAACGCCGCGGAGCTGGCGCAGGCGGCCAAGCTCGGCGCCGATTTCGTGTTGCTGTCGCCGGTATTGCCCACACCGAGCCATCCGGATCGGCCCGGCATGGGGTGGGCCCGGTTCGCGGAAATGGTGCGCGACTATCCGCTGCCGGTCTACGCGCTCGGCGGCATGAGGCCCGAGCTGCTCGATACCGCGGTGCGCCATGGCGCGCACGGCGTCGCGATCCACGCGGCTTTCTGGGAACGCGGGCACTAAGATTCAAGAAGCGCATGGCGTGACCGACGCCGGCAGTACGATCTATGAATAAGCTGCAACTGCTTTTTCCTTTCCTCGCCTGGCCGCGGTTGACGGGCGCGACCCTGCGCGCCGATTTGATTGCCGGCATTACGGTCGCTCTCATTTTGGTGCCGCAGTCGATGGCCTACGCGCAGCTCGCCGGGTTGCCGGTCGTCTACGGGCTGTACGCGTCCTTCGTGCCCGTGATCATCGCCGCGCTGTGGGGCTCGTGCCCGCAGTTGCATACCGGGCCGGTCGCGATGCTGTCGCTGCTGTCTGCCGCCGCGGTGATCCCGCTGGCCGCGCCCGGCACCGTGTCTTACATCGAACTCTCGATCTTGCTGGCGGTGATGGTCGGTGTCATGCGCCTGGCGCTCGGGCTCGCGCGCTTAGGCGTGCTGGTCAATCTCGTCTCGAGCCCGGTCATGGTCGGCTTCACCAATGCCGCGGCGCTGATTATCGGGCTGTCGCTGCTCAATCAGATCCTCGGCGTACCGATGCCGCGCAGCGATGCGTACTTGGCGGATTTATGGACCGTGATCATGCAGATTCCACAAATCCATTGGCCGACGTTCGTGTTTGCGCTCGCGGCCTGGGCGCTGATCGTCGGTCTTAATCGACTGGCGCCGCGCTTACCCGCACTGCTGATCACGGTGGTGGTCGCGACGGCGGTCAGCGCCTTGGTGGACTTCGAGCATCGTTTGGTCGTGCCGCCCGCGGCCTTGAGCGATACCGAGGAGGCGGGACTGATCGAGGATTACCGGCGCACCGCGGCTAAGATTGACGAGCTCAATGCCGCGGCCGTGAGCAAGGGCGCCGAGCTCAAGGCGATGCGCGAACGCGGCGAGGACGCGGCGCACCCCACGTTGGCCGCGCGGCTCGCGGACGAAATGGAATTGCTGCGCTTGGAAGCCAAGCTGCTGCGGCAGGACAACGATCGGCGCCGCGTAAAGCTACATGCCATTCCGCTGGAGCGGGTCGAGGGCGCGAACGGCGCGATGTTTTATCGTGCCGGCAATGCACCGGCCGGTACCACGACCGACGGCCGGCGTTGGCGCTTCGCCGGCGTGCGCGGCGACAACGTGGTGTTTTCCGCCGGTGGAAGCGTCGTCGGCAATATCCCGCGCGGTCTACCGGCGTTCGCTGCGCCGGCGTTTCATTGGGACGTTGTGCTGCCGCTCCTGCCAGCGGCGCTGGTGATGGCGCTGATCGGGCTTATGGAAGCGGTCTCGATCTCGAAGGCAATATCGGCCAAGACCCGGCAGCGGGTGGATGTGAATAAAGAATTGGTGGGGCAGGGACTGGCCAACATCGCCGGCAGTTTCTTCAGCGCGTACGCCGTCAGCGGTTCGTTCTCGCGCTCGGCGGTGGCCGCGCGCGTCGGTGCGCGCACGGGGCTGTTTGCCATCATCAGTGCGCTCGCCGTCGTCGCCGTGCTGCTGTTTTTCACGCCGTTGCTGTATCACCTGCCCAAGGCGGTGCTCGCCGTCATCGTCATGATGGCAGTGTTCGGTTTGATTCGGGTGCAGCCGCTGATCCACGCCTGGCGCGTGGAGCGCGGTGACGCGATCATCGGCCTCGTCACGTTCGTGGCGACCTTGATCATGGCGCCGGCGATCGCCAACGGCATCCTGCTCGGCGTCGTCCTCACCGTGGTGGCGTTCCTGTTCAAACTCATGAAACCGCGCGCGGAGATCCTCGGCATGCGCGAGGACGGCGTGCTCGCCGGCCTCGACACGCATGGACTGAAGCCGGTCAGCGAGGATGTCGTCCCGGTTCGCTTCGACGGTTCGCTGGTGTTCGCCAGCGTCGCCTATTTCGAGGACATCGTGCTCGAGGCGCGCGCGCGTTTTCCCAAAGCCAAGACCATTCTCATCGTCGGCAGCGGCATGAACCGCATCGACGCCTCGGGCGAGGAAAAGATTCGCGAGCTCGCGCATACCCTGCGCGACGCCGGTGTGACGCTCGCGTTCAGCGGACTTAAGAAACAGATCCGCGATGCGTTCGACGCGGGCGGGTTGTCAGAACTTCTCGGCCCGGAAAAAATCTTCGGCAGCAAAGAGCAGGCGTTGCGGGTGTTGCTGCATGCCGGAGCCAAATCGTAGCGACACAACGTGACGGAGATCGCCTCCGTGCTCGGTTTCGTCGCCGGCCTTGCACCACCACCGCGCTCGCGCTTGAGCCGGTGCCTCCATGTCATCGTTGCCCGTGCCAAGCGTAGCAGTTCCGTGCCAGCGGCACCGCAAGTAGAATGCGTCCTCGCGCTCTCGGAGATTCGGCATGACCGAACCGCTGTTCGAATCAAACTTGCGCGCCTTGCCGCTGCTGCATCGGGGCAAGGTGCGCGACATCTATGGTATCGACGAGCGCCACATGCTCATCGTCACCAGCGATCGCTTGTCGGCGTTCGATGTGGTGTTGCCGACGCCGATCCCGGGCAAGGGCGAGATACTGACGCGGCTTTCCAGCTTCTGGTTCGGGCGCACGCGCAACCTCATTCCCAATCATCTGGTCGATGTGCCGCTGGAGAAAGTAGTTCCGGATGCGGCGGAGCGTGCGCCGCTTGGCAATCGCGCGATCGTGGTGCGCAAGCTGAAGACCGTGCCGATCGAGGCCGTCGTGCGCGGTTACATCGTCGGTTCCGGCTGGAAGGAGTACCAGAAAACGGGCAGCGTCTGTGGCATCAAATTGCCATCCGGCCTGGAGGAAGCGGCTCGGCTGCCCGAACCACTGTTCACGCCCTCGACCAAGGCCGCGGTCGGCATGCACGACGAGAACATCAGTTTCGACCAGGCGGCGACGATCGCGGGTCACGATCTCGTGGAGCAGGTGCGCCGCGCGAGCCTCGCGATATATAAGGAGTGTGCGGCGTATGCGCTCACGCGCGGCATCATCATCGCCGACACTAAGTTCGAATACGGCGTCGACGAGCAGGGCCGGCTCACGTTGATCGACGAGTGCCTGACGCCCGACTCCTCGCGCTTTTGGCCCGCCGATTCCTATCGGCCCGGCGCCAATCCACCGAGCTTCGACAAGCAGTACGTGCGCGACTATTTAGAAAGCATCGGCTGGAACAAGAAGCCGCCGGCGCCGGCGCTGCCGCCCGCGGTCGTGGCCAAGACGGTCGAGAAGTACCGCGAGGCGCTGACCCGCCTGACCTCCTAGACATCAGCGTCGCGCCCTGGAATGAAACGCGGAGGGCGCGAAGCCGAAGCGAAAGACAGTGTTGTCTAAGAAATTTTTGCCGGCGGTTCTCCGCGGTCTCCGCGTCTTTGCGTACTCTGCGTTCCATTCCAGAGCGCCGAAATAAGGGCGGGTTGCACCCAGCGACGCTCAACGCGACTGCGTCGGCTGAAGGTTCGTCACCACGTACTGATTGCCTTGCTTTTGGATCTCGAAGCGCACCCGATCGCCGGGTTTGAGCGACTTAAGGTCGACGGCGTCGCCGACGCGGAAGTCCATGGTCATCGCCGGCCAGCCGAGCGTGGGCACCGGTTCGTGGCTGATATTCACCTTGCCGGTCTTCGCATCCACGCGATTGAGCGTTCCGAGCGACGCGATCGGGGCCTGTGCCTCAGCGAGGGTGGTTGCCGCCGGGGCCAGCAGCAGCCACAGCGCCATTGCGGTTGATACAGGTTTCATCGCGAATCTCCTCTGGGGGTTTCGCTCTTTGACAGACTATCGGTGGCAAGCTTCCGCCGGCCGCTCAGGCGCTCGGCCGACCGGCACCGGCGGCCTCGCGCCGGCGCCACAGTAAGTAAGCCGCCGGGATCACCGCGAGCGTGAGCAGGGCGACGCTTACCATACCGCCCACCATCGGCGCGGCGATCCGCTGCATGGCCTCGGCGCCGGTGCCGGAACTCCATAAGATGGGCAACAGTCCGGCGATGATCGCGACTTTGGTCATCGTCACCGGCCGCACCCGCAATAGCGCCCCCTCGATGATTGCGTCGCGCACGTCGCGCACCGTAAGTGTCGCGCCTTGCACCGCGAGCGCCTCGCGCCGCCGGTGCAGCGCCTGATCCAGATACGCGAGCATGACCACGCCGATCTCGACCGCGACGCCGCCCAGCGCAATGAAGCCGACGGCGACCGCGACCGAAAAGTTATAGCCGAGCAGCCACAGCAGCCAGAACCCGCCGACCAGCGCCAGCGGCAAGGTCGAGACGATGATCAACACCTCCATGCCGTTGCGAAAGTTGAGATAGAGCAAGAGCAGAATGATCGCGAGCGTGAACGGGATGACGACCGCGAGCTTGCCGAGCGCGCGTTGCAGATACTCGTATTGGCCCGACCACGCGAGCGCATAGCCCGGCGGCAGCGTCACCTGTTCCGCCACCGCGCGCTGCGCGTCGGCGATGTAGGAGCCGATGTCGCGCCCGGCGAAGTCGATGTAGGTCCAGCCGGAGAGGCGCGCGTTCTCGCTGCGGATCATGTCCGGGCCGTCGACGATCTTAATCTCCGCCACTTCGCCGAGCGCGATCGGCACGCCGCTTTCGGTGAGGATCGGTGCCGCGCGCACGCGTTCGAGCGAGTCGCGCGCGTCGGACGGGTAGCGCAGGCTAACCGGATAGCGCTCGCGTCCCTCGACGGTCTCGGTGACGTTCATGCCGCCGATGGCCGATTCGATCGTCTCCTGCACCTCGGCGATGTTGAGCCCGAAGCGCGCGGCGCGCGCGCGATCGATGCGCACGTCGATATAGCGCGCGCCGGTGACGCGCTCGGCGTAGACCGAGGTGGTGCCCGGGATGGTGCGGATGGCGCGCTCGATGTCGCGGCCGATGGCCTCGAGCGTCGGCAGTGAGGTGCCGGTGACCTTGATCCCGATTGGTGTGCGGATGCCGGTGGTGAGCATGTCGATGCGGGTCTTGATCGGCATGACGAACACGTTTGATAGGCCCGGCAAATTGACCAGCGCGTTCATCTCCGCGATGAGCTTCTCCGTTGTCATGCCGTCGCGCCATTCGGAGCGCGGCTTCAACTGCACCGTGGTCTCGAACATCGACAGCGGCGCGGGGTCGGTCGCCGTCTCCGCGCGCCCGGCCTTGCCGAACACGCTCGCCACCTCGGGCACGGTCTTGAGCAGCCGGTCGGTCTGCTGCAACAGCTGTTGCGCCTTGCCCGGCGACAGGCCCGGGAGCGTGGTCGGCATGTACAAGAGATCGCCCTCGTCGAGATCGGGCATGAACTCGGCGCCGAGTTTTAGCGCGGGATATAGGCCGGTGACGACAAGCAGCGCCGCGATCACAAGCACCGCACGCGGATGCGCCAGCACCCAATCGAGCAGCGGCCGGTAGCCGGCGAGCAGCGCGCGGTTGATCGGGTTCTCGTGCTCGGGCCGCACGCGCCCGCGGATGAGCAGCCCCATGAGCACCGGCACCAAGGTGATGGAAAGGCCCGCGGCCGCGGCCATGGCATAGGTCTTGGTGTAGGCGAGCGGTGCGAACAGCCGTCCCTCCTGCGCCTCCAAGGCAAAGATCGGCACGAAGCTCAAGGTGATGATGAGCAGCGAATAAAAGAGCGGCGCGCCCAGCTCCGTCGCCGCCGCGCGTACCACGGCCCAGCGATCGATGACGCCGCCGCCGGCGCGTTCCAGATGCTTGTGCACATTCTCGATCATGACGATCGCGGCATCGACCATGGCGCCGATGGCGATGGCGATGCCGCCGAGCGACATGATGTTGGCGTTGATGCCCTGTTGCTGCATGACGATGAACGCGGTCAGCACGCCGATCGGCAGCGACACGATCGCGACCAGCGCCGAACGCAGATGAAACAAAAACACGAGACACACGAGCGCGACGATGACGAACTCCTCCGCCAGCGTGCGCGTGAGATTGCCGACGGCGCGCTCGATGACGCCGGAGCGGTCGTACACCGGCACGATCTCGACACCCTTGGGTAAACCGGTGCCGAGCGCGGCGAACTTCTGTTTCACCGCGCGTATCGTCGCCAGTGCGTTTTCACCGTGGCGCATGACGATAATGCCGCCCGCGACCTCGCCTTCGCCGTTCAGCTCCGCGATGCCGCGGCGCATCTCGGGGCCGATGCGCACGTCGGCGACCTGCGCCAGCGTGATCGGATTGCCGTGGCCGCCGACGCCGAGCGGAATTTCCTTGATGTCCTTTTCGTTTCGCAGATAACCGCGGGCGCGCACCATGTACTCCGCCTCGGCCATCTCGATCACCGAGCCGCCGCTCTCCTGGTTCGCGGCCTCGATTGCGCGGCGTACGTCGGCGAGCGTCAGCCGGTACGCGCGCAGGCGCGCGGGATCGACCACGATCTGATATTGCTTGACCATGCCGCCGACCGACGCGACCTCGGCCACGCCAGGGACGGTGCGCAGCTCGTACTTCAAAAACCAATCCTGCAACGCGCGTAACTGCGCGAGGTCGTGCGCACCGGTGCGATCGACCAGCGCGTATTCGTATACCCAGCCGACGCCGGTCGCGTCCGGCCCGAGCGCCGGCCGCGCCGCGCGCGGCAGTCGCGGCAGCACCTGGCTCAAGTACTCGAGCACGCGCGAGCGCGCCCAGTAAATATCGGTGCCGTCTTGGAAGATCACGTACACGAACGAATCGCCGAACATCGAGAAGCCGCGCACGTTGATCGCACCCGGCACGGACAACATCGCGGTGGTGAGCGGATACGTCACCTGATCTTCCACCACCTGCGGCGCCTGGCCCGGGTAGCTGGTCTTGATGATGACCTGCACGTCGGACAAATCGGGAATCGCATCGAGCGGTGTGCGCGTGAGCGCGAGCGCGCCCCAGGCGATGAGAAGTGCCGTCAGCACCAGTACCAGGAACCGATTGCGAATCGACCAGCTAATGATGTGCGCGATCATGTTACTGGTCCGATTGCTGAGGCGCGGCGCCCGGCGCGGAGGTACTCTCGCCCTCCATGCGCGTGAAGCTCGCGCGCACGTTCGCCTCGGAGTCGATCAGAAACTGTCCGGAGGTGACGACGCGATCGCCTTCCTTCAGGCCGTCGCGGATCTCGATCATGTCGCCGACCTCGGGCCCGGGCACGACCGGGACCGGCTTGAAGCGCCCGTCGCCGAGCGCCAGCACCACGGCGTTGCGCGTGCCGGTGCGGATCAGCGCCTCGCGCGGGATCAGCAGCCGGCCCGCGGCGGGACGCGGGCCGATGATCGTCGCCTCGGCATAGACGTTGGCCTTGAGCGCCGCGCCGGGCTCGTTGATACGGATGCGCGCCTTGAACGAGCGCGCGCCGATATCGATGTCCGGCGCGACGTGCTCCACCGTGCCGCGCCACTGACGCTCGGCGATATCCGGGACGCGTATCTCCGCCGCGAGCCCGCGGCGCACCCAGCCCGCATCGCGCTCCAGTACATCCACCAACAGCGCCAACCCGTTCGCATCGCGGAAGACATAGCCCGGCGTCGTCACACGCCGCGGTTCGGCCTTGCGCGTCGCCACGGCCGTGCGCACGCCGAGCGTATTGATGACCTCCGGCCGCACCGTGATCGCGCCGTCGTCGGCGGCCGGCGCCTGGTCGGCATACACCGGCACCAACTCCATATTCATAAACGGCGATTTGCCCGGTTTGTCGAACTTCGGTCCCGGGACCATCGGGTCGTGCCAGTACAGCACCCTGCGCTCGCCGTCGGCGGCGGCCGATGCCGCCGGATCGGTATCGTCCGTTACGAGTGTCGTCATCACGCCGCCCGCGATTGCTCCGGCGATCGCCGCCAGCGCCACGTAGAACAATAGTTTTCGTCTCATGTCACTCTCCCGCGAGATACAAGAGCGCGGCCTGCGATTTGGCCAGCTCGGTCTTGAGTGCGATCAACTCCATGCGCGCGTCGAGTTCCTTCAACCGCGCTTCGCGCAGCGACGATTGATCGCGCGCGAAGCCGGCGATGGTCACGCTCGCCTCGCGTTGCAGCGCTGGGATCAAATCATTCTCGTAGATGCGCACGCGCTCGGCCAAGGCCGCATGCTCGGCCCGCGCCGACGCGTACGCCGCCACCAGCTCGCGGCGCTTGTCCTCGGCGTCGAGTTCGGACGCCTGCGCCAGCGCCTGGCGTTCGGCGATGCGCCGGTCCTGGCGCTTGGCGCGAAACAACGGCAGGTCGATGCCGACCTGCGCCGTGATCATGTCGGCGCGGTCCTGGCGCACGCCGTACATCACGTCGATCATGTAACCTGGTTTGGATTCGGCGTTCGCCATGCGTAGCTCGGCGTGCATCGCCTCGACCTCGGCCTGTGCCGCGCGCCACTCGGGGTGATTGGGCGCATCGAAGTTGTTTGCGTCGGCGAACATAGGCCAGGCGTTTGCCAACGGTTCGTCGGCGGCATCGCCGATGTAACGGGCGAGCGTCGCGCGCGCGCGTTTGACCTGCGCATGTAGCATCGGCTCGCGTTCGTGCAGTCGTGCCAACGCGCTGCGTGCCTGCAACACCGCGCGCTGTGTCTCTTGCGCCGCGCGATAGCGGGCTTCCGCCGCCTCGATGTCGCGCCGCGCGAGATTAAGCGCCGCCTGATGCAGCCGCAGCGTTTGCTCGGCGGCGTAGACGTCGAGCCATGCGGCGCGCACGTCGCGGATCAGCTTGCGCCGTGCGAGCTCCAGGCGCGCATCCTCGCGTTCGACGCCGGCGGCGGCGCGGCGCGTGCGCTGCGCCAGCGTATCGCCCGGCGGAAACGCCTGGCGGATACCGACGCCGACCATGGTCATGTCGTCTTCCTTGAAGCTGAAGCTGTCAGTCGGGACGTTGATGGCGCCGAGCGTCAGTGTCGGATCGGGCAGCTGGCCCTCGTACACCACGCGCTCGGACGCGGCGGCGACGCCGCTTTTGAGGCGCGCGAGCGCGGGCGCTTGGTCGAGCGCGAGCGCTTGCGCGCGCTCTACGGTCAGCTCGGCGCGGACGGGAAGACTGCTAAAGGCGATAACAACAGCCGCAAGGCGGCACAAATAAACGACACGCATAGACCTCTCCTTCAATCGTGAACGAAGAACGATCGAAGCGGCGGTCTACAACAGCAGCGTGGCGGGCCTCAGGGCGAGTGGAGGAGGGGAATTACGAACCGCGTTTTCCGCGTGGCGTCGGGAGACGACTTCGGGTGCGGCGTCGATGGTAACCGGCAGCAACGCGATCACGCGCGGCGCGATCTTGACGTCGGCCAAGAGGTCGACCGATATCGGATTGAGATCGGGCAGACTGCAATCGGTTTGCACGGTCGGCGGACACTTATCGATCTCGACCGTGGCCTGCGGCGGACACGAATCGCAGCGCGGCATGGCCGCCGCCTGCACGCACGGCAGCAGCGCCGCGTACACCCACACGCCGACAAAGGCGGCGAGGACGTAAACGGCGAGGGAGCGGTGTGCGGCACGGTTCATATAGAGACTATAAGTCAGCGCTGGCTGTGGCGCCAGGCATGCCCGCGCGATTGATGTAAGTCAAAGCGCGTACCGGGCTACGCGCAGTATAAGGAATGGAACTCGGCGGTCGCCGCGGCGTCCGATCGGGTTCGTGGGTGCCGCCGTGCCTGCCGGCTGCGTCATTGCGAGCGAAGCGAAGCCATCTCCAGCCGTGGGATCAAGGCGTCGGGAGATTGCTACGTCGCCTCCGGCTCCTTGCAATGACAGTGTCATTGTGTAACTACAGGAGTAACGATGCGTGCCTGGTGACGAAGCTGTCGCAAACCGATCGGCACACCATCGTGTCGTACCCATTCTCGCGTGGGTGCTGATCTCCGCCCCGCTGCACCTCGGGTGGGAGGTCGTGCATGTGCGCTGGTACACGTTATGGTTCGAACCGCGAGCGACGATCGTCTATTCGGTGTTGCACTGCACGCTCGGCGACATCGTGATCAGCGCCGCCGCCTTCGTGCTCGCCGCCCTTGTGAGTCGGACCCAGGATTGGGCGCTGCGGCGACCGGCGCACGGTTTGATCGTCCTGCTCGCCGCCGGGCTCGGCTATACCGCGGCGAGCGAATGGGTCAATGTGTACTATTTGCAGCGCTGGGCGTATCTGCCCCGCATGCCGCTGATGGCCGGGATCGGCGTTTCCCCGCTATTGCAATGGATCGTGGTTCCGCTGGCGAGCTTCGGCATCTATCGCGCGTGGACGAGTCGGTAACGGAGGGAGCAATGGAGCACGGCACGCATCACCATCATTCAGCACCCGACAAGCCGGCGGCGAACGCCGCACCCGCACAAGGCCACGATCACGGCGGCATGATCGCCGAGTATCGGCGCCGGTTTTGGGTCTCGCTCGTGCTCACGCTGCCGATCCTGGCGCTGTCGCACGGCTTCTGGGAATTGTTCGGGCTCGCCACGCCGGTGCGGTTCGCCGGTATCGATATCGCGGCGTTCGCGCTTTCGAGTGTCGTTTACTTTTATGGCGGCTGGCCGTTTCTGCGCGGGATCGTCGAGGAACTCGGCCGGCGCCGGCCGGGCATGATGACGCTGATTGCGGTCGCGATTACCGCCGCGTACGTGTACTCCACCGCCGTCGTCTTCGGCCTGCCCGGCATGGGCTTCTACTGGGAGCTGGCGACACTGATCGACATCATGCTGCTCGGTCATTGGATCGAGATGCGCTCGGTCATGGGCGCGTCGCGCGCGCTCGAAGCGCTCGTGCGATTGCTGCCGGCCGAGGCGCATCGCGTGCGCGCCGACGGTTTGACGGAGGACGTGCCGGTGTCGACGCTGGCACCGGGCGAGCGGGTGTTGATCAAGCCGGGCGAGCGGGTGCCGACGGATGGAACGATCGTCGCCGGCCGCACTACCCTCGACGAATCGATGCTGACCGGCGAGTCGAAACCGGTCGAAAAGGGCGAGCGCGCAGGCGTCATCGGCGGCTCGGTCAACGGCGAGGGCGCGATCACGATCGAAGTGACGAAGACCGGCGGGCAGACTTATCTCGCGCAGGTGATGGACATGGTGCGCCGGGCGCAGGAGTCGCGTTCGCGCACGCAGGATCTCGCCAACCGCGCTGCCGTGGTGCTGGTATTGGTCGCGCTCATTGGCGGGGGGGCGACGCTCATCGTCTGGCTCGCGATTCAGTCCGACATCGCCTTCGCCATCGAACGCGCGGTCACGGTGATGGTCATCGCTTGTCCGCATGCGTTGGGCCTCGCGGTGCCGCTCGTGGTCGCGGTGAGCACAAGCTTATCGGCCGGGCGCGGTCTCTTGATTCGCGATCGTGCCGCGTTTGAGCGCGCGCGTAACCTGCAAGCGGTCGTGTTCGACAAGACCGGGACGCTCACGCAAGGGCGTTTCGGCGTGAGCGACATCGTGCCACTCGGGAAGTTGTCGGAGGAGGAATGCCTGCGTTTGGCGGCCGCGCTCGAAAGCCAATCGGAACATCCCATCGCCCG
>JBKHXU010000213.1:0-12473 GCA_046565865.1 Gammaproteobacteria bacterium
CCGGCCGACGATGCCGTCGTCCGCGAGTTGGTGTTTGCGCTGGAACGCCTTCACTTCCTCTTCCAGCGCCGCATCGAACACGTCGCTCTTGCTGCTCGCCGCGCGCCCGTCGTAGCGCGCCAGCGCCTCGCGCAGCCATACCACGCCGGGACCGCGCATGCCGCGCCGCAGCGTTTGTTCGCCGCTCGGCGGCGGGGTCCACAGCACCAGGAATTTTCCGAACCAGTAGCGATCGACCTCGGCCAGCGGGAACTCGTGCGCCTCGCCGGCGAGGTCCAGCACCGCCTTGTCGTTCTTGAGCGCACTCACCAGCACGTGATGCCGTTGGCTGTCGGCGTCCATCAGCTCGATGATCGCCGGACGGTTCAACTGGCGCAAATTGTTCCAGTTGCCGGACGCGTACGCGCAGCGCAGGCCCGCGCTCAACGCGCGCTCGCAGCCGGTCTTGCCCGGCAACCGCTCGTAATCTTTGCGCCACTGCGCGAACAACGCCGCGAGCGCGGTATCGGTGTTGAATATACCGGACGCGTCGCGCAGGAACGACTCGAGATCGCGCGCGGGCACGACCTCGGCCGCTTTCGCGGCGGGCTCGGGCGCCGCTGCCTCGGCCGGCGCCGGCGCCGGCGCAGTGGCGGCCACGATCGGCGGCGGTTCGACCGGCACCGTATCGCGCGCGATGAATTGCCAACTGGCAAAGCTCACGCCCGCGACCAACGCCGCGGCGGCGCCGCCGAAGAGCGCGTACTGCGTACGCGGCGGACGGCCGATCTCGGCCGCGGCCTGACGCACGATGCCGGTGGTGACGCGATTCTTGCCGCGCGCATAGGCGCCGAGCAGCGCGCGGTCCGCGAGGATGTTGATCAAGCGCGGCGTGCCGTTCGACAATCGATGGATCGACGACAACGCCGAGCGCGTGAACAGCGGCGTGCGCGCCCGCGCGACGCGCAGGCGATGCAGCACGTACTCCGCGGTCTCGCGCGGCAACAGCGACTTCAGGTTGTAGTGCGCGGTGATGCGCTGCGCGAGCTGACGCAGTTCTTGCTGCGCCAATAAACTGTTTAATTCCGGCTGACCAACGAGCAGAATTTGCAGCAGTTTCTCTTTGGTGGTTTCAAGATTGGTCAGCAGTCGCACCTGTTCCAGCACCTCGTGCGACAAGTTTTGCGCCTCATCGATCACGAGCACGGTGCGCCGTCCCTTCGAATGATTGGCGAGCAGATACTGATTCAGCGCATCGATCAGCGCCTTGAGGCCGCCCTTCTCCGGGTGCGGCACGCGCAGGTCGTCGCAGATGGCGGCGATGAACTCCTCGACCGAGAGAAACGGGTACAACACCAGCGCCACGTCGATGTTGTCCGGCAGTCGTTCGAGCAGCGCACGCACCATCATGGTCTTGCCGGTGCCGACCTCGCCCGTGAGCTGCACGAAGCCGCCGCCCTGGGTGATGCCGAACATCAGGTGCGCCAACGCCTCTTGGTGGCGCAGCGACAGATATAGGTAACGCGGGTCGGGTGCGAGCGCGAATGGGTTCTCGCGCAGCCCGAAATAGTGTGTATACATATGTCTCACCCTTCGCCGAGGACGCACCGCGTCAACGCTGCACGCGGCCTCTCGCCGGTTTATTATTGCTATGTTGATGCCGCGAAATCGGATTCCGCCAATAGAGCATAGGTGATACGCCCCCATCGCGCCAAACTGGTTGAGGTAGCGGCGATAAGCCATTGGCGGAGTACGCCGGCATTCTACTAAGGGCCATCCGATTAATCGATTGTAAGCTGGACCGGCCGTTCGATTGACCCGGATGAGATAGGGTTTAGCAGGCAAGGATCATGACGGATTACACCCCTGAGCAGCTCACGCAGATCCGGCTGGCCGTGGCCCAGGCGCGGGAGGCCATGCGCGCCGCCGGCCGGTTCGAGCCCTTAGTGTTCGCACGGGCCTTCGTCGCCGCGGGCGGCGCGCAAGCGCCGGGGGGCGCGGGCAACAGCCCCTCGCTCGGTGCCCGGCTGCTGCGCGCACTGGAACTCGGCGAGGCCGCGGGCGGTGATGCCCTGCTCGCCCGCGAGATCGAGCGTGCCCGCAACGAGGCGCGCTGGGCGCAGCTCGCGGAATCGGAAGCGGTGGTCGGGTTTCATCTGCGGCTACCGCCGGCGGCGTTGCTCGACGGCAAATGCCGCGAGCTGTTGAAGGCGGACCGCGGTCTTGGCGCCGCCGTGTTTCGCAAGGCGGAGATCGTGGTGCTGCCGGCGGCGTGCGACGGAGCGAGCTTCACGCCGGTGTACGAGCACGAGATCGAGCAATAACGAGTCGCTGGAAACGCCTTGTTTCGATTGGTGACGCGTGAGATCACCCAACTGCGCTTGCGTTTGGCCGCGCAACATTTTGTGTCCCCGGGTTCGTGCAATGAACCTACGCGCGGAGGAACAAGCAATGCCGGGAACACCGGGCTTGCCTCTGGCATAATCAGGGACATCACGCATAACAACAGGTGGAGGTCGCGGTGAATGCCAGCCGGGTTGCGCTCGCGGTCGTCATCACCGCGGTTATTGCCGCCTTCTTTGTTTTCGATGCCGCGCAGTATCTGCAACTGGACTATCTGAAGGCGCGGCGGGCATTTTTTATCGAGCAGCTGCACACGTACCCGATCGCCACCGCGCTGGTTTATTTTCTGGTGTATGTCGTCATCACTGGCCTGTCGGTCCCCGGCGCCGCCATACTGACGTTGATCGGCGGCGCGATCTTCGGCCTCGTGTGGGGCACGGTCATCATTTCGTTCGCCGCGACCATCGGCGCGACGGTCGCTTTTCTCGCTTCGCGCTTTCTCTTTCGCGATGCAATACAGCGCCGCTTCGGCGATCGGCTCGTGGCGGTCAACCGCGGCATGGAGAAAGACGGCGCGTTCTATCTGTTTTCGCTGCGGCTGCTGCCGATCATCCCGTTCTTCGTGATCAACCTGCTCATGGGCCTGACGCGCATCCGCCCGCGCACGTTCTATTGGGTCAGCCAGATCGGCATGCTGCCGGCGACGATCGTGTACGTGAACGCCGGTACTCAGTTGGCGCAAATCGAGTCGACGCGCGGCTTGTTGTCGCCGACGCTGCTCGGCGCGTTCGCGCTACTCGCGGTTTTTCCGCTGCTCGCAAAATGGATCGTCGATCGCCTGCGCCGCCGGCGCGCGTTGCGCGGCTATCCCACACCGCGACGCTTCGATCGCAATCTGATCGTCATCGGCGCCGGCGCCGCCGGGCTGGTGGCGGCGTATATCGCCGCGGCCGTACGCGCCAAGGTGACGCTGATCGAGAAACACAAGATGGGTGGCGAGTGTTTGAATACCGGCTGCGTCCCGTCCAAAGCGCTGATCCGATCGGCGCGGTTTCTGGCCGAGGCGAAGACGGCGCAGGATCTGGGTTTCCGACGCGCCACGGTCGAGTTCGACTTCGCCGATGTCATGGCGCGCGTGCGGCGCGTGATTCGCACCATCGAGCCGCACGATTCGGCCGAGCGCTATACGCGCCTTGGAGTCGAATGCATCGCCGGAGAGGCCCGCATCGTTTCGCCGTACGAAGTGGAAGTGAACGGCCGGCGTCTGAGCGCACGCGGTATCGTGGTCGCCACCGGGTCGGAACCCGCCATTCCCGCTATTCCGGGATTGAGCGACACCGGCTATCACACCTCTGACACCGTATGGGACCTCACTACGCTACCACGTCGACTGTTGGTGCTGGGCGGCGGCGCCGTCGGCTGCGAGCTGGCGCAATGCTTTGCGCGCTTCGGCGCCGAAGTGACCCTCGTCAATCGCGGATCGCAGCTGCTCGGACGGGAAGACGCGGAGTTCGGCGCGCTCATCGCCGAGCGCCTGCGCGCCGACGGCGTCACGCTGCGGCTCGGTCAAACCGTGACCGCATTTCGCAGCGGCGCCAACAAACAGGCGATCCTTGACACACCCGCCGGGCGCGAGACGCTCGAATTTGACGAGGTCTTGCTCGCCCTCGGCCGCCGACCGCGCACCGCGGGCTTCGGTCTCGAAGCCCTCGGCGTGCGCACGACGGAGCAAGGCACCGTGGAGCTGAACGAATATCTGCAAACGAGTGTGCCTACCATTTTCGCCTGCGGCGACGTGGCTGGGCCCTATCAGTTCACCCATACCGCATCGCATCAAGCCTGGTATGCCGCCGTCAATGCGTTGTTCGGCGGCCTCAAGCGATTCAAGATCGACTACGCCGCCATTCCCTGGTGCACGTTCACCGATCCCGAAGTCGCGCGTGTCGGTTTGAACGAACGGGAAGCGAAACAACGCGGCGTCGCTTATGAAGTCACGACATTCGACCTCGCCGAACTCGATCGCGCGATCACAGACGAACAGGCGCGCGGTCTAGTAAAGGTACTGACCGTCCCCGACCAGGACCGCATCCTCGGCGTCACCATCGCCGGCGCACATGCCGGCGAGTATATCGTCGAGTTCGTGGGCGCGATGCGGCATCGGATCGGCTTGAATAAAATTCTGAGCACAGTGCATATTTATCCGACGTTCGCCGAGGCGAGCAAGTATGCAGCGGGCGCCTGGAAGCGCTCGCATGCGCCCGAGGGAATATTACGCTGGGTCGAGCGGTATCACCGTTGGCGCAGGCGATGAGTACTGAGGGTTGTACCAGACTTTAACTTCTTCAACTTCTTCCGTCTTATGGAGGGGAACCCCCTCCCGCGCTTCACGGGGAGGGATTCCTGCGGTAACGGTGTCTCGGGAACTGAAAGCGTGCTAGCGAGCTACAACCACAACATCAACCCCGCCTCGAATCGATGCCCCAAGCACGGATGAAACGGTATCAATCGAATCTTATAGAACTGTAATCCCGGCAACCGCGGATTCAGTTCGAGCTTGAAGGTCGTCTCGCCGCGGGCTTCGTCGTGCTGTTCCGGCGTAAAAACGTGCGTGTCCTGGCGCACGAATTCGCCACTCTCCGATTCGGTGCCGACCAGGCACTCCACCAATACGTCGTCGGCGGTCAGGCCGTCGAGGGTGGCGGCGATGCGGATGGAGAGAATCTCGCCGGCATGTATCTCGGCCAGCGGGGTGTCAAGGCGGCGGGCGCGTACGCGCGGCCAGGCGCGTTCGACCTTGCGGCGCCAAGCGGCGACTTCCTTGGCGCGGGCGTAGTTGTTGCCGGCCATGACCAGGCGTTGTTTGCGCGCGTGTGTGTAGTACTTCGATACGTAGTCCATCACCATGCGCTGCGAGTTGTAGCGCGGGATCAGCGACTTCATCGACGCCTTGCACATCTGCACCCAACCGGGCGCGTAACCCAGGCCGTCGCGTTTGTAATAGAGCGGCGTGACTTGTTTTTCGAGGATATCGAGTAACTCGTTGGCTTCGGCGCGATCGCGATAGGCGGCGTCGTAGGCGGGGCCGTGCGGGGTGATGGCCCAGCCGTTCTCGCCGTTGTAGCCCTCGCCCCACCAACCGTCGAGCACCGAAAGGTTGATAACGCCGTTGATGCCGGCCTTTTCGCCCGAGGTGCCGCTCGCTTCGAGCGGATACTCCGGCGTGTTAAGCCACACGTCCACGCCGCTCACGAGCTTACGCGCCAGCGCCTGATCGTAGCCTTCGAGCAGAATGATGCGGCCCTCGAATTCCGGACGCAGTGAGTACTCGTGGATGACCTTGATAAGGTTCTGTGCCGGGATGTCGTGCGGATGCGCCTTGCCGGCGAAGATCAGGATCGCCGGCCGCTCCGGATTGCCAAGCAGGCGCGCAAGGCGCGCCGGGTCGGAGAAGATCAACAGCGCGCGCTTGTACGTCGCGAAGCGGCGCGCGAAGCCGATGGTCAGTACTTCGGTCGATTGCGGATCGAGCTGCTCGGTGAGGCGCTCGATCAATGCCTCGCTGTAGCCGTTGCGCCGATGCTGCAACACCGCGCGCCGGCGCACGGCAGCGAGCATTTCGCTTTTCAGCGACTGGCGCAAACTCCAGAAACTGTGATCGGGGATATCATCGATTTGCTCCCAATAGCTCTGGTTCAGCAACTCGTTGCGCCAGCCGCCGCCGAGGCGCATGTCGAACAGATTCGCCCACTCGCGCGCAAGAAACGTCGGAACGTGCACGCCGTTGGTCACGTACCCGAGTGGATTTTCCTCGGGCGCCACTTGCGGCCAGACGTAGGCCGACATGCGCGCGGCGACGCCGCCGTGAATGCGCGACACGCCGTTACGAAACCGCGAGCCGCGCAGCGCGAGCGCCGTCTGATTAAAACCGCCCAGACTCGCCGGCGCCGAGCCGAGCGACAGGAAGCTTTCCATGCTGATGCCGAGTTGCTTCACGAACGGGGCGAAATAACTCTGCATCAGTTGGTGATCGAAAATGTCGTGCCCCGCCGGCACCGGCGTGTGTGTGGTGAATACGGTATTCGCCGCCGCGGCTTCGAGCGCGCTGTCGAAGTCGAGCCCCTGGCCGACCAGCTCGCGGCAACGCTCCAAAATCAGGAACGCGGCGTGACCTTCGTTGATGTGCCACACGGTCGGACTGAGGCCGATCGCGCGCAGGGCGCGCACGCCGCCGATGCCGAGCACGATCTCCTGCTGAATGCGCGTGTTGATGTCGCCGCCGTACAGTTGGTAGGTGATGCGACGGTCGGCGTCGGCGTTCTCGGCAAGATCGCTGTCGAGCAGATACAACGCGATGCGACCGGCACGGACCTTCCACACCTTGAGCGTCACCTCGCGCTGCGGCAGCTCGACGCGGATATGCACTTCCTTGCCCGACGCGTCGGTGGCCGGGACGATCGGCAGATCGTTGAAGTGAGTCGGCGTGTAATGCGCGACCTGATTGCCTTGGCCGTCGATGGTCTGCGTAAAGTATCCCTGGCGATACAGCATACCGATGGCGACAAACGGAATGCCAAGATCGCTCGCGGCCTTGCAGTGATCGCCGGCGAGGAGGCCGAGGCCGCCGGAATAAATCTGGAAGCTCTCGTGAAAGCCGAACTCGGCGCAGAAGTACGCCACCAGATCCTCGCGCTCGTCGAGCAGCCGGCTGCAAGCCGACTGAATCGGCGTCTGATGGTACGTATCGTAGACCGACAGTACGCGGTTGTAGTCCTCCATGAAGATGCGGTCTTCGGCCGCTTCGTCCAGCCGCTGCTGCGCAATGCGGCGCAGAAACACCTTCGGGTTGTGGCCGCACGCCTCCCACAAATGCCGATCGAGGCGGAAGAACAGGGCGCGCACCTGGCGATCCCAGCTATAGAGCAAATCGTTCGCCAGTTCTTGCAGTCGCGCCAAGCGCGGGGGAATGACGGGTTGGACCTCGAGCGAGTAACGTGTTCCGGTCATGCAGTGTCGTGTGTCAATCGATACAGGAGTTGTTGAATGTGAGGACGGTTTGGGTTTCGCCCATGGCAGCGCCCGGTCGATCCGACGCTCGCTGCCTGCCGAAAGAGGTCCCCTTGTCGCCGATCGAGTATAGCGATTCCAACTAGGCAAGGACAGACGGTGGGCACGCGACGCTTCGGAAAACACTTCTGTTAACCTTGCCCCCCGTGCGCAAATCCGACTTTCACTACCAGCTGCCCGACGAGCTGATCGCACAGGAGCCGATCGAGCCGCGTTCGGCCGCGCGCCTGCTGTGTCTCGATCGCACCAGCGGCGCGCTCGCCGAGCGACGCTTCGCCGAGCTGCCGACGCTGCTGCGCGCCGGCGATCTGCTCGTGTTCAACGACACACGCGTGGTGCCGGCGCGCCTGCATGGTGCGAAAGCGAGCGGCGGGCGCGTCGAGGTGCTGATCGAGCGCGTGCTCGATCGCGCGCGTGCACTGGCGATGGTGCGTGCCTCGAAATCGCCCAAGCCCGACACGGAATTGATATTGGAACAGCAAATACGCGCGCGCGTCGTCGCGCGTCGCGGCGAACACTACGAGCTCGCGTTCGACACCGACGATCTCTACAAAGCATTGGATCGTGCCGGCCACATGCCGCTACCCCCTTACATCCGCCGCGCCGACAACTCCGCCGACCGCGAACGCTACCAAACCGTGTACGCCCGCCACCCGGGCGCCGTCGCCGCGCCGACGGCGGGCCTGCATTTCGACGCGCCGCTGCTCGATGCGCTGCAGGCGATGGGTGTGGAACGCGCGTTTGTCACGCTGCATGTCGGCGCCGGTACGTTCCAACCGCTGCGCGAGGAGACGGTCGAAGGTCAGCGCCTGCACGCGGAACGGTTGCGCATCGACGCCGCCACCTGCGAGCGCGTCAACCGCGCGCGCGCCGAAGGCCGTCGCGTCATCGCCATCGGCACCACGAGCGTGCGCGCGCTGGAATCAGCCGCGCGCGCGGGCCGGCTCCAACCCTTCGACGGCGAGACGGATATTTTTATTTATCCGGGTTTTCGGTTTCAGTTGGTCGATGCGTTGATTACCAACTTCCATCTGCCGGAGTCGTCGTTGCTGATGTTGGTGTGTGCGTTCGCGGGAACGGAGAAGGTGTTGGCGGCGTATCGACATGCGGTTAACACGCGTTATCGGTTTTATAGTTATGGCGATGCGATGTTTATTGCGAGCTGAGCGCGCACGGCGCGCTTTTGCTTCTTCCGCTCTCTCCGCGAGTTTAAAGTTGCAATAGAGCTAGTACGCGGGCGCTCCGCCCCGGGTCCCCCTTTTTGGCCGGCCCTCTCCCGCAGAGAGAGAAATTGACATAGGAGACTGCTTTGGCGCGAAAAGAAAAGGCGCGCCGTCCGACTACGTCGTCGGCTGCCCCGGCCGCATTGTGCCGCCGTGCATCGGCGCACCCGCGCCGCGCGTGAACACGCTCGACAAATATTCCGGCGGCATGGTGCCGAGCAGCTGGTACAAGTTCGTCAGATGCAACCGGAACAACCGCTCAAAGTCGCTCACGGTCGACGCCGGGTTGTAATCGCCGAACCACCAGAACCAATCCGATCCCTCGCAGATCGCGAGCTGTTGGCGCGCCTGCGCCTGCGCCGCGAGCGACAGCGAACCCACGCGCGCGGCGTACGCGTGCGCGGCATCTCCAAGCATGTCCCAGCCGCGATTCTTGTCGCGATCGCCGATCCAGGTCGACAACGTGCCGTATACCCAACTTCCGGCGACGAGCCGCGGCAGCGGCGCGGCGGGGACATCGAGGCATTCGCTGAAGGTCGACAGCGCCAAGCGCGGATGGTCGCCAAGGCGGCGATAGAGCGCGCTCAAAAAATGGTAGGCGTTTTCCGGGTAATGCTCCCAGGCATTTTCGCCGTCCATGATGATTGCGACCACGCGCGGCCGGTCGCGGCTACGCTCGGCGATCTGTTCGAGCTGGTGCACCAGGTTGTTCACCGCGTCGTCACCGTGCCAGGTGGCGTAGGTAAAGCCGATCAAGTCAGAAAGACCATCATCGCGAAAGAAACACTTGAGCCCGTGCGCGGTTTGATACGGCAGATACAACCAGTCTTCCTTGGATTTGGCACTGGCGTCGGTATCAGCGGCGAGCGTATGGCGCAGCACGCCCTCGCCGCTTGCGGTCCAGGCGAAGCCGAACTCGGCGAGCAGTTCCAACGTCGCATTGGACAACGCGCCTTCCGACGGCCAACAACCGCGCGGCGTCATGCCGAAGAAGCGCTTAAAGACGTCGATGCCCTCGCGCAGGTGCCAGCGCGCCCGCTCCAAACCATCGGGATAGCGCGCGAGCACCGGCAGCGGCGCATCGGGCATGGCCTCGCGCGCGACGTTGAGATCGATCAACAGCGGCAGGATTGGGTGCGCGTACGGCGTCATCGATAGTTCGATGCGCCCCTGCGTCGCAAGCGCGCGATAGCGAGCGATGATGCCGGCGACGAGCTCGTGAATCACATGCAGCAGTTCGCGCCGATCGTGGAGCGTGAAGCCGGCGGCCTTGGTGATTAAACGTTGCACACGGGTATCGGTGCGCCGCACCGTCTCGCCGAGCCACGCGAGGTGATGCCAGACGATGAGATCAGCGAGAAATTGATCGCTCACGTATCCGGCCGAGGCCGGATGTGCGATCAACCACGCGGCCATTTCTGCAAGATGCTTGTAGGCCGGAAACCGGGCGATGAGGCGCGCCTCGTTGGCGCGCAGGCACGCCTTGATCAGCGGCAGTCGCGCCTCGATGTCGACCGGCAGCGCCGGCTGCACCAACGCCGCGAGGATCGGGTCGTGGATCGCACGGCCATCGTGCAAAAAGCCGTGCAATTGCTTCGCGTAGTCGTCGATCTGCTCCAACAGAATCGGCGCGAAGTTCACTACCGCGCGCGCGTTGGGGTTGGCCTCGAGGTGTGCCGCCATATCCACGTAGTCCTTCACCACGTGCAGGTACACCCACGGTAGCTGATATTCGCCGCCGACCATGTCCCGGTATTGCGGCTGATGCATGTGCCAGCACAGCACGACGCGCAGGCGCGAATCAACGGACATGGTGCACTTGCTGTCCCAGCATCTCCGGTGTTACCAGCACCACGCCGCGCGGCGAGATGTAGAACCGGCGCGCGTCGTCTTCCGCGTTCTCGCCGATGACGGTGCCGGCGGCGAGACGGCAGCCCTTGTCGATGACGGCGCGCCGGATGCGGCAGCCGCGTTCCACGACCACATTGGGCAACACCACCGAGTCGGTGACGCTCGCCTCGGAGTTGACGCGCACATTGGAGAACAGCAACGAGTGGCGCACCACCGCGCCGCAGATGATGCAGCCACCCGATACCATGGAGTTCACCGCGAGCCCGAGCCGATCTTCCTCGTCATAAATGAATTTCGCGGGCGGCAGTTGCTCCTGGTAGGTCCAGATCGGCCAATCCTGATCGTAAAGATTGAGCTCCGGCACCGCGTCCGCAAGCTCGAGGTTCGCCTGCCAAAAGGCATCGACTGTGCCGACGTCGCGCCAATAGGCGCGCCGGCCGCTCTGCACGTCGCGGAACGGATACGCCAGTACCCGGTACTTGCCGAGCGCCGAGGGAATAACGTCCTTGCCGAAGTCGTGCGCCGAGTCGCGCGTATCGGCATCCTTGATGAGCTGCTCGTACAAAAACTCGGTGTTGAACACGTAGATGCCCATCGACGCCAGCGCCAATTCGTCGCTGCCCGGGATAGGCTTGGGGGCTTCCGGCTTCTCGGCGAATTCTTGAATCACGCCGCCCTCGCCCACCGCCATAATGCCGAAGTCGCGACCCTCGCCCACCGGCACTTCAATGCAACCGACCGTGAGATCGGCGCT
The DNA here is from genome assembly GCA_046565865.1 of Gammaproteobacteria bacterium. GTDB lineage: Bacteria > Pseudomonadota > Gammaproteobacteria > Acidiferrobacterales > Sulfurifustaceae > JBKHXU01. The sequence continues at coordinate 11,215 of JBKHXU010000213.1, forward strand.
GCGTTCGACGTGAAACGCGATCATGGGACCGTAGTCCATCTTGTAGACATGATCGCCGGCGAGCACGAGCACGAAATCCGGATCGTGATCGCGGATGATGTCGAGGTTCTGATACACCGCGTCCGCGGTGCCGGCGTACCAGGACGGCTCGATGCGCTGCTGCGCCGGCAACAACTCCACGTACTCGCCAAACTCGCCGCGCAGAAAGCCCCAGCCTTTTTGTATGTGCTGAATCAGCGAGTGCGCCTTGTATTGCGTGAGCACGCCGATGCGGCGAATGCCCGAATTCATGCAGTTCGACAGCGGAAAGTCGATGATGCGGAACTTGCCGCCGAACGGTACAGCGGGCTTGGCGCGCCAGTTGGTGAGGTCTTTGAGCCGGGTACCGCGGCCGCCGGCGAGAATGAGCGCAAGCGTACTGCGAGTCAGACGACTGACAAAACGTTCGGTCTGCCCGGCTTTCATGCGCCCTCCTCTCCCTCGTTCGCGTTTTACGCAACCGATCGGTCGCGCACGATTTCGTTTACCGCGATTTGAATTTACCATATCGGCCACCGTGGACGACATCGGCGCCGCCCTGACCGTTGAAACCTAAAGTCCTGTTCGTCGCCTCGGAGGCGCATCCCCTGATCAAGACCGGCGGGCTCGCCGACGTATGCGGCAGCCTGCCGCCCGCGCTGCGCCGCCGCGGCATGGACGTGCACCTACTAATGCCGGCGTACTTTGACGCACTATCCGTCGCCGGCACGTTGCGCGCGGTCGCCGAAATCCCCGTTCCCCGCCTCGGCGCCAAAGCCACACTGCTGCAAGGCCGACTGCCTGGCACTCAAGTGCCCGTCTGGCTAATCGACTACCCGCCGGCGTTCGGACGCGCCGGGCATCCGTACCTCGACGCGAACGGCACGCCCTGGTACGACACCGCGGCACGTTTTGCGCTGCTCGCCGAGGTCGCGGTGGCAATCGCGCGCGGCGAGGCCGGCATCGATTGGCGCCCCGATCTCGTACACTGCCACGATTGGCAAACCGGCCTGGTACCGGCGTTGCTCACGGCCGATGCCAACCGGCCGGCGACGGTGTTCACGATCCACAATCTCGCCTATCAAGGTGTGTTCCCGGCAACGACGCTCGCGGCGCTCGGGCTGCCGGCGTCCCTCTGGTCCATCGACGCGCTCGAGTTTTACGGCTCGCTGTCGTTCATCAAAGGCGGCATTGCGTTTGCCGATCGCGTCAACACCGTGAGCCCGACATACGCGCGCGAG
>JBKHXU010000214.1:0-2604 GCA_046565865.1 Gammaproteobacteria bacterium
TGTTGCTGTATTGGATTTACCTGGACGCACGCCTGGAACGGACCGCGGCGATGATCGCGACCGAGGTCGAAGCGATCGGGCGCGCGCTCGACGCCATGGCGCCGGCGCAACGGGAACGCTACGTCGAGGCGCTGAAGTCCGGGCTCGACATCCGAATCATTCCGTCCGCCACCACGCCGGGCGTGCCGGCGCCCGATCGCTATGTCGTGCAGCGATTCGAACGTCTGTTGCGCGCCCGGTTCGCGCAACCGGTTTCGATCCGCTGGCAAAAATCACACGTCTGGCTCGCGTGGCCGCCGGCGCGCGCGGGCCACTGGATCGGTTTGCCGTACGCGCCGCTGGAGAGCGATCCGTGGCGCGTGACCGGGGTATGGTTGGCGCTCGGTGGCGTGTTCGGTCTGCTCGGCGCGTTGTGGATCGCGCGCCGCATCAATCGGCCGCTCGGCGCGCTGGCCGGCGCGGCGCTGCGCCTCGGTCGCGGCGAGACGCCGCACGCGCTGCCGGAAACCGGTCCGACCGAGATCGCGGCGCTAAGCCAAGCGTTCAACCGGATGGCGCACGACGTGCAGCGTCTGACCGCCGAGCGCACGCTGCTGCTCGCCGGCGTGTCGCACGATCTGCGCACGCCGTTGTCGCGGCTGCGGCTGGCGCTGGAGATGCTCGGCGGCGACGCCGACGTGACGCTCAAGCAGGGCATGGTCCAGGACGTGGACGATATGGACCGCATCATCGAACAGTTTCTGGTCTACGCGCGCAGCGGCGAGATGGAGCCGGCGCGGCCGGCCGATCTCAACCAGCTAGTGCGCGAGACCGTGACGCGCTATCGGCGCCAGGAAAATACCATCGCGCTCGACCTGCAGCCGCTGCCGCGCGCGGCGTTGCGCGTCGTCGCCGTGCAGCGCCTGCTGGCGAACCTGATCGACAACGGCCTGCGCCATGGCGGCGGTGCGGTCGAGGTGCGCACGCGCGCGGGCGACGGCCGGGTGTTTCTCAGCGTGCTGGATCGCGGGCCCGGACTCGTGACGGATGCCGACGGGCCGACGCCGTTCCACCGCATGCGTCTCGGGCTCGTGGTCGTGGAGCGCATCGCGCAATTGCACGGCGGGCGCGTGCAGTTCCGGCCGCGTGCCGGCGGCGGGCTGGAGGTGTGCGTGGAGTTGCCGCTGACGCCGGCCGCCGACCGCGCTAACGCATCCGGCGGCTGAACGCCGGATGCGCGGCTACGCGCACGGCAGCAGCACGACAGGAAAGCGACCGCCGCGCCCAGGGTCGCTGTCGGCCCGCCTGTCAGCGGCGGCGATCGCTGCGATCGTTTGCACGCGTTCGATCCTCGCGTGCTTCTATACTATCGATGCGTTGAGAGGAGATAGCTGAGATGCAATGTTCACCCCGTTTAAGTTCAATCGTCGCGATCGGTTGTCTGCTATATGGCTCCGCCGCCGCCGCCAAACCGATCCTGCCGCCGCCGACCAAGATCTCGCCGCACGTCTACGCCTGGCTCGGCCCCCACGAGGGGCCGACCAAGGCGAACCAAGGCTTCCGCATGAACCTGGCGTTCGTCGTCGGCGACAAGGCGGTCGCCGTGCTCGAGACCGGCTATACCGAAGCGATGGCGAAGGAGATGCTGGCGCACATCGCCAAGATCACCCCGCTGCCGGTGAAGTACGCGATCAACAGTAACTCCCAGCCCGACCGATACTTCGGCAACGAGGTTTTTCGCAAACAGGGCGCGACGATCATCGCGCACGAGAAGGAAGCGGCGCGCATGGCACAAAGCGGCGGCGACTTCTCGACCGGCATCGAGCGCACACTCGGCCTACCGGAAGGCAGCGTTACGCCACCGGGGCCGCCGGACAAGACAATCAATGCCGACCTAAGCCTGGACTTAGGCGGCCTCGAGATAAAGGTGCGCCACTTCGGCCCCGGCCACACGCCCGCGCCGTTGGTGGTGCACGTGCCGGCCGATAACGTCGTCTACGCCGGCGATATTCTTTATTCGGGTCGGCTGCTCGCCGTTATCCCCGGCGGCAACGCCAAGGGGTGGATCGAAACCTTTGACGCGCTCAAGACCTTTGGCAACGCCACCTTCATCCCCGGCCACGGCAAGCCCGCGAAGCTCGACGCGTTCAAATTCCCAACGCGCGATTATCTCGCACTGCTCAACGACTACATGGCGCAGAAGGTGGAAGAAGGCGTGGGCATGGACGACGCCATCAAGGGACTGGACCAGTCGAAGTTCTCCAAGCTCGCCAACTTCGACGAGCTCGCCGGCCGCAACGCGAGCTGGGTCTATCTCGAGCGTGAGGCCGAGTCGTTCCAGTGAGCGCTTAAAGGCGCGTATTGAATCCGACGATCAGCGCGTAATCGGCCGTGAGTTGGATGCCGTTCACACGCTGATACAGCGGCAGCTGCACCAAGCCGTATATCTCCTGCCGCGGGCCGACGGCATAGGCGATCCCCGCGCTTAACCAGGCGAAGCTGCCGCCGGTCGTGTCCGGTTCCGCGTCGGCGCCGACGTCGACGACCTGAGGTTAGTTGGCGCGTTCGGCGCCGGCGCCGGAGAGAATGCCGGCCGCCTGCGCCGCGATCTTGGCGCGACTGAAC
>JBKHXU010000215.1:0-14985 GCA_046565865.1 Gammaproteobacteria bacterium
TTCTGTCTGGAGGAACCGGAATAAACGGAGCGGTTGGCGCGACGGGCGGGGCGCGCGCAGCGGCGCGCACCTCGCTCGTCATTTCTAGGCGCAGTACGATGGCTCTGCTCCCGCTCATGTTTCAGTAAAGAAGGAGGTGAGGACGATAGCCATCGAGACGGTCAGAACGAAATACGAAGCGCAGTTAATGCAGTTGCCGAACGTGACAGGCGTCGGCATCGGCGAGAAGGCGGGCAGGGCGGTGATAAAGGTCTTCGTCACGCACAAGCTGCCCGAATCGGCGCTGAAACCGAGCGAGGTCGTTCCCAAATCGCTCGACGGATACGCCACCGACGTGGAAGCGATCGGCGTTGTAACGCGTCAGCGGTAAGACACACATATGGAGGGAAGTCATGAAACAAGATGGAAAGAAGATGGCGTTATCGGAGGCGGCCGCGGCCGAGGCGCAACGCGCCTACGGTGCGACGGTCGGTGAATATCTCGATCCCAAGACGCAGCAATCGAACGTCGTCGGTATGGGCGTGGGCGTTAAATGGCGCAAGGGTCAGCCGACCGGCGAACCGGCGCTGATCGTGCTGGTGACGCAGAAGCTGGAGCGCGACCAATTGAGCGCGGCCGATCTCGTGCCGCCCAAGCTCGGTGAAATGCAGACCGACGTGCTCGCCGTCGGCTATCCGTTCGCCGGCGACAGCGACCGGTTGCAGGCCGGCATCCAGACGCTCACCAAGCGCGCGCGCCCGGCGGAGGGCGGCTACAGCGTCGGGCATTTCAAAATCACGGCCGGCACCATCGCCACCTGCGTCTACGACATCCTGCCCGGCGGCGGGGTGAGCCCGCCGGCCGCGGGCATCGGCATGCCGCCGCGCTATTACATCCTCAGCAACAATCACGTGCTGGCCAACAGCAACGACGCCGCGCTCGGCGATCCGGTGTTGCAGCCGGGGCCGTTCGACGGCGGCGCCGATCCCACCGACCGCATCGCGCGCTTGAGCCGGTTCATTCCCATCACGTTCGAGCCCGCGGTGCCGCGCGCACGGCACAATAATCTGGTCGACGCCGCCATCGCCGAAGGCGAATTCCACGACCTCGACCGCGAAATCTATTGGAGCGGCTACGTGCGCGGCTGGCGGCGCAAGGCGAATGTGACCGTGGGGACGCTGGTACAGAAGACCGGGCGCACGACCAACTACACCACCGGCCGCATCACCGCCATCAACGCCACCATCGACGTCGGCTACGGCGGCGGCCGTGTGGCGCGGTTCCGGGATCAAATTGTGACCACCAACATGTCCGCCGGCGGCGACTCGGGCTCGCTCGTGACCACGCTGGACGACGTCGCCGTGGGTCTGCTGTTCGCCGGCTCATCGGTCGCCACCATCGTCAACCAAATTGAAAACGTGCGCTCGTTGTTGCGCGTGGAAGTGGCCGAGCAGGTGCTGTAGTCGCGGCTTGCTGTCATTTGCGCGAAGTCCAAGGCGAAGCAATCCGACCGCTGCGCGGGATGTTTAGGGCGTCGGATTGCTTCGCTGCGCTCGCAGTGACACTACCGGTAACGCCGTTTACGCCTGCTAGGGCGTGACGATCATCGTGTCATTTGTACCGCTCGCCCGTGGCTGTGCGTTTATCAGGTATGCGCGCATGCCGCACCCCTTTGTCCGGTCATACGTTCCGTCCACCGACGACAGTCGGTACCTCAGCCCCTACGGTTAGCACCCGTCGCCGAGAAGCGCGCCCATAGAATCGCGCGCGCTTCAATCAGACGGTGTGCCTATGCGACGTATACGCAGACATGTTATTCGAACCAGCAGTTACTTTTTTCTCTCGGTGTTATTCGCGGTCGTGCTCGGTTGCGGCGGCGGTGGATCCGGCGGTGGCGGCGGTGGTACCGACGCCGCGGGCGTCGGCGCCGAGGCGGTGTACACCGGCGAGACGGTGCCGTTGTACCGCGTGTACGAACGCAGTCTCACCAACGCCAAGGACTATCCCAACAAATTCACCGACGTCACCTTGAACGTCGAGTACACCGCGCCATCCGGTCGGCGCGTCGCGTTTTGGGGGTTCTACGACGGCGACGGAAACGGCGGTCAAGACGGCAACGTATGGAAGATGCGCTTCATGCCCGACGAGCCCGGTGTCTGGAGCTATAGCTATACCTGGTCGGACGGTACCGCGGGCGCGTCGGGCAGCTTTAAGGCGACCGACGACGGCGCAGGCCCGGGTCTGCTGAAACCCTACGGCCAGAACAAACACTGGTTCGCGTACAACGGCACTGATCCCGTGTTCTTGAAGTCGTACTATGTCGGTGCCGGCGGCTTCGCCGGGGTGCCGATCGATTGGGCGGCGCAGAATGTCTACGCCAAACTGGTCGATCGCGGCTACAACCACGTGCAGCTCAACATGTTGCCCATCGGCTGGACCGAGCAACGCCCAGCGGATGCGCCGAGCCACAACAGCAAGCCGTTGTGGCGCGACACGCCACGCGTACAAAACCTCGACGTGTGGAAGAGCATGGAACAGCACGTCGCCTGGCTCAATCAGCGCAACATGCATATTCACTTTTTTATGGGCATCGATCCCAAGCCGTATGGATCGCCGAACGAGTTCTTCGCGTTGCAGCGCTTCGGCGATATGTCCGGCGACGATCAGGCGTTCTACGTCCGCTATCTCGCGGCGCGGCTGGCGCCGTTCGCCAATATCATGGGCTGGAACTACACCTGGGAAACCGACGGCAATGGCGCGGAGTCGCGCATGGCCGAGCTGCTGGCCGAGTACGACCCGTGGGGCCACGCGCGCACCTATCACGACGAGGCACCGGCGGATAACCGTTACGACAACGGCAACTACACCTTTGCGGGGATCGAGAATCATGAATACTTCGGCAACTCGAATGGCTCAGCGGCGCGTGACTCAGCCTCCCACTATCAAGCGACTCGCGATGCTTTCCGCGATAAGCCGGTGTATATGGTTGAGGGCAACGGTCTGTGGCGCGCCTGCTGGGCTCAGGGCGAGGCAGAAACCTCTATTACGCGCGCTGCGTGGGCGGTAACGCTTGCCGGCGGCTCATTCACCTGGCAGGACACGCCGGACTGTAATTTCGGCGATCCGGCGTCGAGCATGTTCACCTGGCCCGCCGCGAAACCGATGGTCGATCGCCTGGACGTGCTTTACGACATCATGTCGCGCGAGGTGGCGTTTCATCGGCTGACGCCGGCGAACGATCTTTTGAGCAATTGCTGGAGCAGCTTCAACCGCTGGGGCTCGGTGCCAACGGCGCCGTGCTACGCGGCGGCGGACGCGGGCCGGCAGTATGTCGTCTACAAAGAAGACGGCGGCAGTTTCGATCTCAATATCGCCGCCGGCAGCTACACCGCGACCTGGGTCGACACGCGCTCGGGCAGCCGCCAGCCGGCGAACAGCGGCTCGGTCCAGGGCGGCGCGACGGTGACGTTCAGTGCACCGTCGACGGCCACCGACTGGGTGCTGTTGCTGACCGCCGGATAGTCGTCACGGCCCCGCGCGCGCAACGTGCGGGGCCGTTTTTAGTTATGACACGTCGTGTCCAAGGCCGCGCACAGTGTCAGTACGCGTTGCTCCAGATCGAGCAGGTGTTGGGTCGTGATGGCGGTGCGGTCACCGTGATACACGTGCGCCAGTTCTTCGCGCAACAGATCAAGTTCGTGCTCAGGTCCGGCGAACGCGGCGTCGGGGTAAATCCATGCCAGGCCGAAGAGATAGGCGCGCGCGAGTCGTTCTTCGATGGGTGCGTCGCGCCGATTCAAAATCAACACCGCCCGCTGCAGCTTCTCGAGACTGGAGCCGATCATGGCCCACCCCGGCATGCTGTACTTACTTTTGACATCTAGCTCGCGCCCGCGAAATCGCCATGGGGCAACCCCTTAAGGTCGTTGCCTGCGGCAAGACGCCGAAAATTTCCGTTGGTCTAACGGTCACTTAACGGCCGGCGTCAACACAGGAGAACCCATGGGAAGAATGACGCAATTTTTCACATCATTGTTGCTTGCGGCGGCGCTGGTCGGTTGCGCCACGACGGCGGTGGAGCGGCAAGAGCAGACCGTCTCCAGCGTGGCCAGTACCCGCAAGGAGATGCTCGACATCCGTGCGCAAATCGATCGCACGCTGACATCGCTGAACACGCTGGTGAATGCCTCGCCCAACGATCTGCGTAAGGCGTATCAGCAGTACGCCGAGAATGTCGAGGCAATGCAAAAGGAGGCCGCGGCGATGGATAAGCACGCGCGCGCTATGGAAAAGCAGACCGGCGACTATCTGGCGGGCTGGCAACGCGCCCAAAGCGAAATCCAGAACCCGGAGCTGCGCGATGTCACCGGGCAGCGGCGCGAGTTGATCACGCATAGTTTTCAGCGTATTCAATCCGCGTTTCGCGAAGCGAACCGCGAGGTAGCGCCATTCTTGACGCGGATCGAGGATATCCGCCGCGCCGCCGCCAACGACCTCACCGCCGTCGGCATTTCGACTATCGCCCAGACCGATGCGGTGGCGAGCGCCAACGCGCATGGCGCGTCGGTGGCGACGAGCCTCGACGTGGCAATCGGCGAGTTCGATCAGCTCGTCGGATCGCTCGCCGCTTCGCCGCGATAGTAGCCCCGCGAGTAGGGATGCCTAGGGCGATATCACGACCCGCGGTTCTCGAACCGCGGGTCCACGGGCGTGTCTACTTTGCAGGTACTAAAAAATCAGGAGGCGACAATGAAGGGAATCGTGTTGTGGTTATTGGGCGTGCCTATCGGCGTTATCGTGTTGCTGTATCTCTTTAATATCCTTTGAGGCACAAGTACCGTACGACCGTTGTTAAAAACTAAACGCGTTCAGAAAAAACAACTGTCGCGACGCCGTGGCGACGTTGCCGGCGGTGTCGGTGGTATGCAACGTTAGCGTATGGTTGCCGCTCGAGTACGAACGGGTGTCGAGCGTGTAGCGCGGCGACTTTGCGGTTCCCTGGTTACCGAGTGTCGTGCCGTCAATCGAGAACGTACTCTCGTTTACCTGCGCGTCCGTTACCGACGCACTCAACGTGAAGCTGTTGCGCACTACGCTTCCGTTCGCCGGCTGCATGTTGGTCACGACGGGTGCGGTGTTGTCGATGAAAATTCGATGTTCGCGGCGTGTTACGCCGCCGACCACGTTGTGGGCCTCGACGTACAACGTGTGGGCTCCGTCGCCATACATGGTGCTTTCGATATCGACGCGCGGTTGCTGCACGTCGGCGGCGTTGGCCACGGCGTTGCCGTCGATGCCGAAGCCGATCGCAGCCAACCCCACCCTATCCGCGACGCCCGCTGTCACGGTAAAGCGGCCGCGCACGTACGCGTCCGCTGCCGGCGTCAGACTCGTCACGGTCGGCGCGGCGCTGCTGATCGGCCGCACCGCCGCGTTGCCGAAGATCGCGGCACGGCTGTCGTTCCAACGGTTGGCGGCCCGCAGCAGCTGATCGGTGGTCAAGCCGGTGCGGTTCGCGCCGCTGCGCGCGAAGCGTAGCAGCGCCAGCGCCAGTTCGTGCCGATAGGTGTCGGTCGTTAGCGGCACGCTCCCAAGCTGTTGCGCGCCGCCGCTGCCGCGGCCGTTGAGTACGCCGTCGCTGCGCAGATCGTCGAACGCGAGCGTGAGCAACGACGACGACGTATACAACGTGTGCGGTGCGACGCTGCTCTGGGTTCCGGCATCGGCGGTCCACTGCGACAGCGCCGCCTCGAAAAATCCGTACTCGTGCCCCGCGGTCAAGCCACCGGCGTTGGCGACATCGGTGACGTCGAGCGGCGCCGTGCCCCGCACATCGACGCCGACCGCGGCATTCATTGCCGCGAACGCCTCGTCGACAGCGGCCTCGATGCCGCGCCCGTTGCCGACGAGATACTCGGCGAGCGCCGCGCCGAGCGTGGTATAGCTGCTGATGGTGCCGCCGGTGTTGCCGCCGGCCCGAACCAGCGAGCGCAACGGCACGTCGGCGCCGAGGGTGACATCGCGCGCGGTGGCCTCCTCGCGATACGCGCCGCCGCTCGCCTCCAACAGCACGACAGCGCTCGGAAACGGGCTGCTGAAGGCGTAGCGTCCGTTCGCATCGGTCAGCGCCTGACCCAGCTCGGCGCCGCGGCGGCCATTGGCATAGTCATAGGCGCGCACCGTGGCGCCTGCGACCGGGCCTTGAAACACGACGCCCGTTACCGTCGCGCTCGGTCTGTCGGGCGGTGAGGAGCTGGTGTTGCCGCAGGCGGCGGTGAGCACGCCGAGCATCAGCGCGTAAAGCATGCGTTTCGTTTTCATGATCCCTCCGTGGATCAAAAAATCAGCAGTGCCCCGAGCGTCAAGGTTTTGATGTCGCCCGTGAGCGGCTGCTCGTATTGCAATTGCAATCCGAAGTCAGTAGTGGGCGTCCACTTCCAGGTGGTCATCGCATTCAGCACGAGTGCGATCGCGGTGTCGCTGTGTTCCGGAAAGCGATTGTTGACGAAACCGAGCGCGTCAACGGTGAGCCGTTCGGTGAAGCTATCGCGCGACAAACTGAGGCCGGCGCCAAGCCAGGGCTTGCGCGGCAGTGTCGCGAACCGGGCCTGGTACGAGAGCGCGGCGCCGAGTCGCGTGACATCGACGCCGATCGAGTCGCGGCCGGCGTCGATGTCGAACCGATGGTAAAACGCTTCGCCGAACCAGCGCCGGTCTTTGGCCGCGGCCAGTGTGCCGATCAGTGCGACGCGAGAGTAATTTTTGGTGTCGGTATCGCCCGCGGGATCGTCGACATCGGCGCGCGCCAGGCCGGCGAGCACGCCGAGCCGCAGGCCCTCGGGGCTGGGCACGGCGCCGATGGCGGCGGCGTGCGCGTGTGCGTGAAAATCGAGAACTAGGAGTAGCAGCGCGAAGCGAAATGCGGCCCGTACGCGCGCGAGGCGTTGGTGCTGGAGGAGTGCCGCATCCATGCGTTATGGTCCTTATCCCTTTGCGCCGCCAGCGTATTGCGCGCCGGCGACATTGTTGTGCCCCTCCCCGAGGCAGACGATAGGCGAGAAGCGGCGCGGCAATCAACGGGCCGACGGTGTGGGCATTGATGGTCGGCGCGTCGCTCCCGGGCGACAAACCGGAGTGGGGTTAATGCGCGCGATGCTTCATCATCGGTCGCTGAGCGTTGCTGTGCGGCAACACCGCGGATCGAGAACGCTGCGAAAACGCGATGCAATTTTCTGGCATCGCATTTGCTAAAAAGAGGGCGAGTGTAACCAAGGAGACTGTGATGAAACGGAGTATGTCTTTAGTGGCAGTGCTGGCATTGTCGGGCCTGAGCGGTTTGGCAGTCGCGGCGGATCCAAGCGGGTCTGCGGGCTCGTCTTCGTCGCCGAGTTCTTCGTCGTCGTCTTCCGGCTCGGCGGGTTCGTCCGGTTCAGCGTCTTCCGCGATGCCGTCGTTCAGTCAGGCCGATAGCGACAGCAACGGCGCCGTCGACCAAAGCGAAGCGGGCGCGATCAGCGGACTCGATATGTCGACCGCCGATAGCAACGGCGACGGCCAGTTGTCGCGCACCGAGTACGAGGCGGCGACTATGCGCCAAGGATCGGGCAGCAGCACCGGAGGATCGAGCGGGGGATCCAGCAGTGGTGGCAGCGGTGGCAGCATGAAGCCCTAGCGGTTGGCCTTGAAGGGGGAAAACGGCCGGCTATCCGGCCGTTTTCTTTTTGTGGGCGCGGAATACGGTGGGGCGACTTGCGTCAGGTGTCCGTGTGGTGTGAACTTTGCCTATAGCGGACAGGAGGACGGTATGAAACCCCATCGAGCACTATATGTCCTAGCCGTCGCCACGATGTTGACGAGCGCGCCACTCGTCGTTGCGGCCGAGCGCGGGGCGGATGGCGCACCTTACATAGTCGAGTCCGAGACGGCGCAGCGCTCGCGCGCACTGACCGAAGCCGCGTGCGCGCAGGCGGGCGATGTCGCCGCCGCGTTGACGCAAAATCTGCAAGCGTTGCAGGGCGAGATGCGGCGTGCGTTCCAGCAGGCGAATGTCGAGGCGACGCGCGAGTTGGCGCCGCTGATGCACCGTTTCGCGGATCAACTGCGCGATCTGGCGCGCCAGTTGGACAGCGTGCCGCACGACTCGTGACCGTGGCGGCTGCGGCGGACCGCGCCAAGGAGCTGGCGGAGGCGATGCGACAGGCGTTACGCGAAGCGAAGGCGGCTTCGGCCCGCGCGCGCGAGTTGGGCGACGCCGTGTTGCAGGCGCTCGCGGAGGCGCGCGCCGAGGCCGATCAGGAACGCACCATCGTCGAATATCCGACCGGCCGCTACGAATGCAAACGCTGTCGGCAAAGCGTGCTGTTCACCGAGCCGGCGGCGGAGCTACCCGCTTGTCAAAACTGCGGCGGCCGCGAATACGACGGCGCCGCGCCGAAGGTGACGCGCATCGCGCCACCACCGCCGAAAAAGTACCCCGCTGGCATGTACGAGTGCACCCGCTGCAATACGCGCGTGGCGTTGGCGTTCGATCTCGATACGCTGTCGCCGTGCGAGTTCTGCGGCGCGAGTGATTTGCGGCCGGCGGCATAACCCGATAGCGGTCCGTTGCGCGCGGCCGCTGCCGCCGTGACGACTACTTGCCTTTCGAGCGTTCCTTACCGATGAGTCGCGTTAGCGATTCGATTTGCGACTTCGCCTCCTTCGCCGAGCGCTCGTACAGCTCGGCCAATTCAAGCACCCCGCGCACCGTACCCTGACGCACGCGCTGCTCGACTTCCTTCGGGTCAAGCTCGAAGCGCGGCTTGTCGACGAGCGAAAGCCTCTTGTTCAGCTCGCGTTCGTCCGCGAACAGGCTCTTGATAATGCCGCCCATGACGGCGGCCTCGATCAACTCGATCGGCGGGCACGTGAGACACGGCCAAGGGCGCGGTTTAATTTTCTCCTCCAGCCACTTAAGGATGTCGCGGTCGATCTCGAACAGACCCTCCCAAATCCAATCGCGCACCCAGCACGGCCCGAGCCGCGGCCACAGGTACTCGATGTGCATCCGGCCGATGTCGATCAGCGACATGTCGAGCGTGCGCTCCTTGAGCCCGAAGTACTCGAAGCGCGAGGTCAGGATCGGACACCACACCATCGCTTTGCGCCACGTCGCCGACGCGAGCCAGATGCCGATATTGACGTAGTAGCGCTTTATCTTTTCGTATTCAGTGGTATCGGCCTCGGTCGCGAGGCCGTCGAGGTTCATGTTGAACCAGTGGTGCCACGTCGAGTCCGTGACCACGCGGCCGATACCGATCTTCTGCCCGTCGTAGACCGAGATCATCGGAAACCGGCGCGCCTGCTGTTCGCCCTTGGCGAACTGCAACGGCGGACCGGCGAGGGTATCGCCCCAGGCGATTATTTTCGGCAGCGGGCGCACGCCGCCCACCGTCGGAAACTGATCGCCGCTGTAGCCGTTGAAGTTGTACGTCGCATCGCGCCGGGTTGCGATCCAGTTGGCATCGGTCGGATCGAAGCACCGGCCCTCGTGCGGATGGTCCGGCATGACATTGATCGGGCCCAGCGTCGGATGGCATAAGATCGGATGCGGCGATTTATAGGCGAAAAATGGCGACGTCGACCATGTGTACTCCGCGACCCAGTCGATGACTTGCGGTTTGGCGTCGGTCTCGACGCTGTTTGGAATTACCGCCGTGCCTGCCTGCTGGGCTGCCGATACCGGGCGGTTGGTATCGAGGCGTGTTGTGCCGCCGATGGTAGGTACACCGTCGGTGACGCTCCACATGCGCATGACGCCGAGGCGCGGAATGCGTGAGCACAAACTGGCGCCAAGATAATGGTGGTCGCCGGTGCCGAACAATCCGCCTTGGCGCTCGTTCATCCAGCGTGCGAGACGCTCCAGTTCCGAGTTGGTCGCGGCCCACGGATGACTCGCGATATTGACGTCGATGGCAGGATCGAGATTGTTCGGTTGATCGTTACCAGGATCGAAACCGAAACACCAGATCTGATCGTAGTGGTCGATGATGAAACTGCCGTCGGCCTCGGTTTGATCGAAGCGAAAGCCGGTATAGGTGAAGTCGTGCAGCCCGGCGGCATTGTTCTTGTCCTGCGATCCAAAGCGCGCGGCGAGCTTCACGTCGAACGACGCGCAACCGAATGACGCATTGCTCATGATGTCGATGACGCGGCCGATGCCGAAGCCCGCGGTGGCCAATACCGCGACCGACTGATCGACGACCATCAAGATCCGCGACTTGCGGCGGAACGCGACCACGATGTCGTCGAGCAGATCGTGGAACCGCGAATGAATGTGAGGGAACCTGAGATGCGACATAAAGAGCTCCTTTTTGTTGTTAGCAGTCCGATGCATGCACGGCGGTTTGCCGGCGGTGAAAACGCGATGACGGGGGGACGGCGGAATGGGGTTCCCTCCCGCGCCGGCAGTGTGAACTTGGGGCATAATCCCGTCAAACCGTTACTGGCTCTTTGGAGCTATGCAAATTGAGGTTGCGTTCGTGACGAACCATCCGCTTGCGAATATCGCGGCGCTAACGCAACGCCTGCATGCGGGCGAGCTCGATGCCGCGGCGTATGTGGCGGTGTACGTATTGCAGTGGCAGGTGGCGCGTCACGGGCGCGGCGTCGCGCAGCGACGCTCGCGCCGCGACGCCGCGCCCGACGGTATCGCATGGCTCGATACGGCGCTGACGTTGCCCGCGCCCGCGCGCACCGAGTTTCTCGCCGATATCTACGCGCGCTATGAACTGCGCGGCGTGCGCCAGCGCGTGGGCGTGACGCTGCATCATTGGCTGCGCGGCGACTGGCGCCTTACGTTGCTGCATACGGTCCCCGCGCCACGCGCGGTGTTGCGGTTGCAGGCCGATGGCAGTCGTCCGGTGACGGTGATCGCGGCGTATCCGCGACTGCTACAACCGGTATTGGATAAAGCCGATGCGTTCGCGTTCGTGTGCCACGATCTCGAACACGCGTGGCAGTTCTTCCACGACCCGACGCGTTGCCGCGCGCAACAGCGGTTTGCGCGCCGCCTGGAGCGGGCCTGGGCGCGCGGGGTGTTCGACGCCTATCTGGCCGACCCGGTGTTCGCCGAGAAGTTCCTGTACCTCGCCGCCGATATGAACACGCATGTCCTGCACAGCCTGCAGTATCTGCGCGCGATCCTCATCGAGCATCACCTGCGGCGCGACGCATTGGCACCGCACGCGCCATTGCCCGCGGCGCCGCGCGCGGCGGTCGAAACCGCGCTGACACTGTTGCTCGGTGACGCCGCGCGTTTCTTCGTCGCCCCGACCGATGACCAGGCGGCTCGCGACGCCGCGGCGCTCGAGGCGGCGCTGTGAATCCGGATCCTCGCCCATGAAACAACATGCGCCATCGTATGAGCGCAACAAAGATGCGATTCTCGCGGTGCTGCGCGAGATACTGCCGGCGTCGGGCACGGTGCTCGAAATCGGCAGCGGCACCGGTCAACACGCCGCGTATTTCGCACCGCGGTTGCCGCACCTCGTGTGGCAGCCGACGGAGCTGCTGGAAAATATTCCCAGCATTCGCGCCTGGCGCGAGGAGGCGAACGCGCCGAATTTGCGCGAGCCGGTAGAGTTGGATTTGTACGCGCGCTGCTGGCCGGTCAAACGCGCGGACGCCGCGGTATGCATCAACACGATCCACATCGTCGCGTGGGAGGCAGTGATCAATCTCGTGGCCGGAGTAGGGCGGTTGCTGTCGCCGGGTGGGGTGTTCTATGTCTACGGCGCGTATCGTTACGCCACGCGGCCGCTCGAGCCCAGTAACGAGGAATTCGATCGCTGGTTGAAAGCGCGCGATCCGCGCTCCGGCGTGCGCGATTTCGAGGCCGTGGATGCGCTCGCCCGCGACGCCGGCCTGGTGTTGGCCGGCGATCGCCCGATGCCGGCGAACAACCGATCTATTTGGTGGACAAAAGCAGAGAGGGGGCAAACGTGATTAACCCGATAACGGCGGGGGCTTTTACGCCAGGGAGACAACGATGCAGACTCGTCCCGACCAAGTCGCGCACGCCTACCTCGATGCCATCAATGAGCGCGATTTCGACCGCGCGCGCCGGTACCTCGCCGATGACCGCTTCCGCCAGCGCAGCCCGATCGGCACCTTCGACGACGCCGATACGTACGTCGCCGATATGTCGCGTGTCGGCGCGATCCTTGAGGGCATCGAGCGCCGGCGCACCTTCGTCGACGGCAATGAAGTGTGTCTGATGGTGAACTACATCACGCGCATGCACAGCCGAACGGTGACGCCGGTGGTGTATTGGATGCGCGTCGACGGCGGCAAGATATGCTCCATCGAAGCCTTCTTCGACGCCCGCGGCTATGATGAGATGTACCCCGGTGACTAAAGAAAGACTTGGCCGTTCTGTCCGCGAGAGCGAGGCGCCCAATCGCTCCCGTCGCCGCTGGCTGCTCGCCAGCGCCGGTCTGCTCGCCGCGGGAGCGCTGCACGCGGCGCAAAGGTTCCTGCCCACCCCGACCCAAATGATGGGCCCGTTCTATCCGGATGAACCTCCGCTCGACCAAGACAACGACCTCACGCGGGTGCAGGGGAGCGCCGCAGCGGCCGAAGGAAAAATTACCGAGCTGTCCGGCCGGCTGCTCGATGTTAACGGCAACCCGATCCGTGCCACGCGCATCGAAATCTGGCAGTGCGACGCCCGCGGTTTGTATCATCACCCGCGCGACCGCGCCGGTGCGCGTGACGAAAATTTCCAAGGTTTCGGCCACACGCTCACCGACAATCAAGGCCGCTACCGGTTTCGCACCATCAAACCCGTGCCCTACCCCGGGCGCACGCCGCACATTCACTTCGCCGTGCGCCCGGATTTTGACGAGCCCTTTATCACGCAGCTTTATGTCCAAGGCGAACCGCGCAATGCGCACGACGGGCTGTACAACGCCATCCCGCCCGAGCGACGCCGGCGCGTTACCGCCGAGTTCGCTGCCGCCGGCGCGATCCTTGCCGCCAAGTTCGACATCGTCTTGGGTGCCACGCCTACGAGCTGACCGCGGAAAAAACCGCTGCGGACGCGGCTAACGTTTACAATGCGTACCACAATTTCCATCCCTCGCGTTGAGGCGGGGATGCGAGCCACCATCATCGGGAGAATGCATGACCGCTTCCATCACAGAGTTAAACCACCGCTTCGGCACCGACAGCGCCGTCCGCTTCAAAGAATTCGCGCCCGGCTTTCCGGTGCTCGAACTGCACAACGCCCATGCGAGCGCCACCATCGCGCTGCAAGGCGCGCAGGTCATGACCTGGACGCCGAAAGGTCAGTCGCCCGTCATCTGGCTCTCGCGCGCGGCCAAGTTCGTGCCCGGTAAATCCATTCGCGGCGGCGTGCCCGTGTGCTGGCCGTGGTTCGGCGCCCACGCCAGCGAGCCGAGCTTCCCCGCGCACGGCTTCGCGCGCACGGTGCCGTGGGAGTTGCTGGAGGCGCAGACACGCGGCGACGAGACGCATCTGCGGTTTCGCATTAACCCGGCGAGCGTACCGCCCGCGCAATGGCCGCCGGGCGCAGAGGCGACACTCGACCTCACCGTCGGCAAGACGCTCGCGCTCGCGCTGGTGACGCGCAACACCGGCGCCCAGCCCTTGCCGCTCACCGAAGCGCTGCACACTTACTTCGAAGTCGGCGATGTGCGCGAAGTCTCGGTACACGGCCTCGACGGCTTGAGCTACCTCGACAAAGTGGAAAATATGGCACGCAAGCGCCAGAGCGGCGCGGTTACCGTGAGCGGCGAGGTCGACCGCATCTATCTCGATTCATCCGCCGATTGCCTCATCGACGATCCCGCGTTGAACCGCCGCATTCGCATCGCCCAGCGCGGCGGCCGGTCGACGATCGTATGGAACCCGTGGATCGAAAAGGCCGCCAAGATGGGTGACCTGGGCGAAGATGGCTATCTAAAAATGATTTGCGTCGAAAGCGGCAACGCCGCGGAGAACGCGGTGCAAATCGCGCCCGGCGCGGAACACCGGCTCGAAGTGAAATATTCCGTGGAAGCGTAGCCGCCCCTCTCCCATTCCCTCCCCCGCAACGCGGGGGAGGGTTAGGGTAGGGCTGGGCAGTTGGGACAACTTCATTTAACCAACCCCTCCGCCTTCATCGCCTGCTGCACCGCCGGTCGCGCCGCAACACGGCCCATAAAGCTTACCAACGCCGGCCACGGGTGCATGTCGATGTTGTGCAGGCTCGTCCAGCCGAGCACGACGAAGAGATACGCATCCGCGATCGAAAACGTGTCGCCGGTCAGATACGGCTGACGATCGAGTTTCGTCGCCAAATAATCGCTGCGCATCCCAAACCGCTGCAGCACCCCAGCGCGCCACTCCGATGTAATCGCCGGATTGAACAACGCACCGAGCGTCTTGTGCATCTCCGTCGAAACAAAGTTCAGCATCTCCATCAGGTGGTATCGTTCCATCGTCCCCAACTTCGGCGCCAATCCAGACTCCGGCCGCTGGTCCGCCAGGTACTGCAATATCACCCCCGCCTCGGTCAGCGTCTCGCCGCTGTCGAGCTGCAGTGCCGGGACATAGCCTTTGGGATTGATCTTCAAATAGTCTTCGCCTTTCTCCGTCCGCTTCGCCTTGAGATCGACCCGCACGAGCTCGAACGGCATCGCCGTCTCGCGCAAAACGATATGCACGGCGAGCGAACAAGCGCCGGGTGAGTAGTAGAGTTTCATGTGCGTCTCCGTCCTTCCATAGCCGGCCGGTATATTAGCAAGCCGTTGAAAGCGGTCGAGAGACGCGAAACACGGGTCATCGCCGCAACAGCCGCGCGGCGCTTGTCCTCTACTTGAACCCGTGCATTAATAAGCGGGCCCGCAACAACAACGCCGGCAAGGTCAAAGCGTAGATATGCCCCGTTACGTCGCATTCCTCCGGGACGTGAGCCCGCTGAACGCCAAGATGGCGGAGCTCAAGCGCTGCTTTGAGGGCGCC
>JBKHXU010000216.1:0-11915 GCA_046565865.1 Gammaproteobacteria bacterium
TACTGAAACATGAGCGGGAGCAGAGCCATCGTACTGCGCCTAGAAATGACGAGCGAGGTGCGCGCCGCTGCGCGCGCCCCGCCCGTCGCGCCAACCGCTCCGTTTATTCCGGTTCCTCCAGACAGAAGCCGACGCTCGCGGGGACGTGGTGCCCCACCCCTTGGCTGTTGACGATGGTTAGATCCGATGCGACCACCGAGATCACGTAGCCGCACGCCTTCATCTTCGCGGTGTCGAGACTCCAGTCATCGCCCGGCGCGGGCGCGGTTTCGACGAGCCCGCTTTTTGGGTCCAGCTTGACGGCATCGGGATCATTGATACCCGGAAGGACCCCGAGGCTATAGCCCGCGAGATTACTATCGCGTGCGACGAACTTCCCTTCCAGTTTGGCACCGATGGGAAATTTGCCACAATCGCCGCTGCCCGCAGTGATGTTGATCGACACCTCCGGCGGTGTGTTGTCGAGCTGTATCACGCGCGTGTTCGTACCTTGCAGCGCGTTGCCATCGTAGACCGAGAGCCGCACGTACCACTTGGCGTCACCCGAGGTACTCCATTGCGCGAGCAAGCCGTTTACGTTTTGCTTGAACGGCAGGTAGTCGAAGCGGTTAGTCTCGGGGTTGGCCTGGTGCTCGCTGGTGTTGCCGAACTGATCGGTGACGATCAAGTTCGTGAGCACCGGCGTCCACACGGCCCCGTCCTGACTCACCTCTACCACGTACGAGTGCCCATCCACCGGCGCACCCTGCACCGTCACCCAGCCCGCAAACGAACACGGCCGGCCCAAGGAATCGGGCGGCAGGTTATTGGTGGCGAACACGGCGGTCGCCGTCGTTTTGCCGGTAAAGCCGTCGATGTGTCCGGTGGGGATGCCGCCAAGGATGGCGATCATGCCCGGGGGCGCCAGGGTCGACGGCGCGATGTGGATCAGCGTCTCTTCGCGGTTGCCCCAGGTCGGCACATGGTTGGGATTGGCGCACGGCGCCGGCGCGTTCCACGAGAGTATTGCGCGCACGCGCACGACCTTTGGACCGTTCTGGCACTTCTGGCGATAGGCGTTGAGGTCGACCGGCAGGCGCACCGCGTAGTACACGCCGTCCGGCGGGATGCTGGACAAGTCATGCACCTGGACCTGAGCCGTGCCGAGACAGGTCTCGAAGCTACCGTTGCCATCGAAGTCGGCCCAGAACGTGACGTACTCGCGGCTGCCATCGGTGCAGGGACCGCCCGAATAGCCGCTTGGCTTCTTCACCTGGATCACGCCGACCATGGTATTGGGCGTGTTCGGGTCGAGACCGATGCACTTCAATTCCTCGTAGCTGGTATCGCCGTCGGTCTTCGGGAATATCAGATCAACGATGCTGGGATCGATCTTGATTCCGGGCAGGATCGTTGACAGCGCCGCGGCGCTCAACGCCGTCTGCGCCGACATGAAACCCGCAATCTCCTTGAACGCGAACCGGTGCACCGGCACGCCCTTGCCCTGGTACAGCGTCGCGAGCTCCACGGCGCCGAGCACCTTGGCCTTGGTCTTGATCGGCACATCGAGGTCAATCGCCTCGAGGATCGCCGGGGGCAACTTGAGCTTGGCGACATTGATAAGATCCGGCCACGGCAGCAGCTTGAACGGCTGCACCTGGATCGCGGCCTCGCGTATGTTGCCCCATACCGGTTTCCAATTTGGCTGATTCGGCGGTGGCGGATCGTTCCAGGACAGGATCGCGCGCACCTGAATCAGCGGATCGAACAGGCAGAACTTCGGCGGCATATCGATCGGTAAAGTCACCGCGTACTCCAATCGCTTGCCGCCCGCGGTCCCCTCCGGGATGTTGAACGCCTTAAGGCTGGTCATGCCCTGGTCCTGCCAGGTCGCGCCGTTGTCGAACGAGAGATAGAACCGCACGTACTCCGGCGACCCCGGCCCGCACACGTCGCTGCCGTAGCCCGATGGTTGATAGACATACACCACCGCCTCCAACATCTCCTGCTGCGGGTGGTACCCGACGCACGCCAGCTCTTCGTAGTGCGTGTTGCAACAAATCGACACCACCGACTGGAACGGGCTCTCGGAGAGATTGCCGAAATAGTTTGGATTGCCGAGGATGAGCCCCTTGAACGTCGCGCGCTCCTTCGAATGCGCCTCGTGCATGGCCGCTCGTGATTTCTGCACTGCCTTCCTGAGATCGTTATCCATGGTCACACTCCTCTGTTGTTACGGTATCCCGTGACGCAGAGCGATTGAGTTCCGATGTGTCGGTCGAGGAACACGCGCTCCTACGTGACCGCATTGAACCGATTGACGCCGAGGCTTGCAGTGCGAAAGTGCACAATACGCGCGCATCGAGCGCGTCGAGGGGAAGACGAACGAGGAGGGAACGGCCCGACGGAGGACGCCGGGCGGACGAAGAAGCTAACTACGCGTCATTCCGCACGCTGACGCGCAAGCCGGCGGCGCTCCCAGCGCGCGGCACCAATCATCACCGCCGAATCACTCGCGAAATACGCGTTCCAAATGCTCGAGATCGTTCACCACCCGCCAGTCGACGGCGCCCGCTTCGCGTGCGCGCTTCTCCCAGGCTGCGAGACGTCCGGTATAGCGGGTCGGATCGATATTGTCGGTCTTGAGTTTGGTGACGTTGATCGCAACCACTCGGATGCCGGTCAGGCTCAACGGCACGTTGCGATTGACCTGCTTGTCGAGCTCTTCCTGCATGTCGGAAAAGATCAGCAGCGTTTTCCTTCCGGCGCCGGTTTCGTGCAGAAACTCCGCGGCCTGGAGCACACCGCCGGTGATATCGGTATAGGCGCTGCCCTTCGGCTTTTCCGACAGCCGCGCGGCCTGCTCCTTGAAGGCGCGCTTTTGCTGATTGACCTGCAATGGGTCCTTTACGAACGTCGCCTTGACCAATATCTCCTTCTCGCTGAACGAACGGCTTTTGACGCGCCCGACCGCGAACGAATCGCCCGGGTTCAGCGTGCCGAGCAAGTAGTTGATGACATGTTGCGCGCGATCGAGCTCGGCGGCATAGGTACCGGAGGTATCGACCAGCAGGTACACCGCTTGCGTGTGATTGCGCTTGTCGGCGCAGCCGATCGCGAGCGATACGGCTAGCGCCGCGAGGAGCCATAGACGCTTCATAGACCGTGCCCCTCCGGCCGCTTCAGCAGCACCCGTTTGCCGGTAGCACCACCGTTACGCGCACGCAGGGCCTGCTCGATCAGGATCGGCAGGAAAATCACCGCGTCGTAGAGCTTGGTAAGCACAAACCCAAGCTGTTTCATCGCACCGCTCGTGAGGCGCAAACCGAACGCAACGATGCGTAGCAAGCTCACCACCGCGGCGCCGATCACCGTGCGCGCGGAGTAAATGAAATATTCGAGCGGTATGGCGACGAACGCGAGCGCGAACGGCAGCACAAACCCGAGGATCATCTGGCCCGCAACCGGAATCGCCGTAACCCAGCCGAGCTCGGTCAGTGCCACCGCCTCGGCGCTGCCGAGGCCGCGTTTTAACGCCACGTCAGCGGCGATGATCTGATCGCGCATCACCGCCAGCGCCACCTCCACACCGGCCAGGATCAGCAGGATCGAGAACGAGACCCACACCAGCCGTTGGCGCATGCGGTCCGGCAGGTTGTGGATGCGCGGGAACAGATGCGTGATGCGCAGCGACTCCATGAGGAACAGCCCCATGGTGGCCTCGACCAGAATGATGACGAGCGCCGCCACATGCGACGCCTCGAGCCCACCGGCGAGGTATTCGCCGCCGCCGACCATGGCCGCCATCGGTCGCGCGATCAGCCAGAAATTGACGAACGCCCCGCCCAGCGCGATCAGCATTACCGCCGCGGCGATGACAAACTGCGTCGCCGCCGAGCTGGTTAGCGCCTGCTCCACGCGCTCGGCGCCGGCGTTGATGTCCTTGTACTTTTCCATGAGCGCGTCGATGCGCGTGGCGCTGTCCTGCAGGCCGGTGAGGTTGCGGTCGACGCGGGTCAGGGTCGCGCCGAGCGAGCGCCAGAACGGCATGAAGCCCTTCAGAATCCGATGGCGGTCCTCGTACGAACGCCGGTACTCGGCGATGACCTTGGCGTAAACATCGTCCATGGAACGGGAGATGTCGCTCAGAATCTTTACCACGAGCCCGTCGCCGCCGTCCTTGATCTTCGAAATGGTTTCGACCGCCTTGGCCCAGTTGGGCGGCGGCGGCGGGACCTCGTTGCACTTCTGGTAGTCTTCTTCGACGCGCGTGATCTCATCGAGCAGCTTGCGCTGCAAGGCCGGGTAGCCGTTCAAGTCGCGGGCGACGAGCAGCGTGACGCGCTCGAACTCGCGCTCGATGGCGGCCGCCGCCTCTTCGCGCGCGTGCGCGAGCAGTACCACCTTATTACGCGACCGCATGGCGTCGGCCACGTGCGCCAACCAACGCGCCGCGAGTCGCAGCCCGCCGCTGGTGCCGCGGACCAACGCGGCGATGGCCTCGTGCACCGGCGTGCGCGCGGCATACAGGAATGGGAGCGCGATGAGAAACAAAACGATGGCGGACAGCGCCGGATTACTCGGAAAGAGCATCCACGACATGGCAAGTCCTCGCGGTTATCGGTATGGTGCGCCACGGCAGCCGCAGCGCCTTGCTACGGTCTAGCATGCGGCGCGCGGCGTGGACAACGCACGGGGGACGAGCGCTTACTTTTCTAGGATCACCGGTCGCGCGCCGTTCGTCTGAACCGTTTGTCGGAGCTGGCACAGTTTGGCGCGTGCCAAGTCGGAACCGGCGATCAGGCGTCGCCGGCGATGGGATGTTTCAAGCTGGCGGCGAAATCGAGCATGCGCTGGGTAGCGACGAGCGCCTTGATCCGAACCGCCTCATCGACATGAATCTCATTGGCGCCGGTCTCGAGCACGTGCGCCACCGCTTGCAGATTGTCCATCGCCATCCACGGGCAATGCGCGCAGCTCTGGCAGGTCGCGCCGCGGCCGGCGGTCGGCGCTTCCAGAAAGACCTTGCCCGGGGCCGCCTGCTGCATCTTGTAGAAGATGCCGTTGTCGGTGGCGACGATGAGCTTCTGCTGCGGCACTCGGCGCGCGGCCTCAATCAACTGCGTCTTCGATCCGACCACATCGGCGAGCGCGATGACGCCGGCGGGCGACTCGGGATGCACCAACACCGCCGCGTCCGGGTGCTCGCGCTTCAGCGCCGCGAGACCCTCAGCCTTGAACGCGTCGTGCACCACGCATGAGCCGGGCCAGAGCACCATGTCGGCCCCCGTGGCATTCCTTATATAGTCACCGAGGTGCTTGTCCGGCGCCCACAAGATCTTCTTGCTCTGGCGCTTCAAGTGCTCCACCAGCTTCACCGCAATGCTCGAGGTCACCACATAATCCGCGCGCGCCTTCACCGCCGCGCTGGTATTGGAGTACACGACCACGACGCGGTCGGGATGCTGATCGGCGAATGGAATGAACTGCTCCGCCGGACACGAAAGATCGAGCGAGCATTCAGCGTCCAGGCTCGGCATCAGCACCCGCTTTTCGGGATTGAGGATCTTCGCCGTCTCACCCATGAAGCGCACGCCGGCGACGATCAATGTGGTCGCCGGATGCGTGTGGCCGAAGCGCGCCATGTCGAGCGAGTCCGAGACATAGCCGCCGGTCGCCTCGGCCAGCCGCTGGATGTCGCTGTCCACGTAGTAGTGCGCGATCAACACCGCGTCCTGCTCGCGCAACAGGCGCTTGATGCGCTCCGTGAGAC
This sequence comes from Gammaproteobacteria bacterium, assembly GCA_046565865.1. Taxonomy (GTDB): domain Bacteria; phylum Pseudomonadota; class Gammaproteobacteria; order Acidiferrobacterales; family Sulfurifustaceae; genus JBKHXU01. Next base: position 5,753 of record JBKHXU010000216.1, read on the forward strand.
TGTCACGCGCGGCGGCATCCAGCGGCGGCGTGCGCGCCAACACCTCCGCGGTCTGCGGCGCGTGAATGATGGGGATTTTGGGTTGGGGTGCGGCCATGGGTCGTCACGGAAAATCGCTTAGCCAAGTAAATCACTGCGCCCGAGCAGGCGCCACCCCTCACTGACCAATGCCTATTTATGCCTGCATAACGCCCATAACTATCGGTTCGAGGGCCGCCGATCGCGCAGAGCGCTATCCAGCCAGTTATCGAGCTTGCCCCAACCGTATTCGCGCAGCCGCGCCGCCCACGGTCGCGCGCGCCATTCGGCGTAGTGAAATTCGCGCGCGGCGGCGAAATCGCGCTCGAACATCGCCCGCACCGCCGCCGCGAAGCCGGCATCGTCGACCGACTGATTCGCCTCCAGATTCCAGCGCACGTTCCAGCGGTCGAAGTTGCTCGAACCGATTGATGCCCACTGATCGCACAGCGCCGCCTTGCTATGCAGAAATCGCGGCTGATACTCAAAAATGCGCACGCCGTTGACGAGCAAGCGGCCGTAAAACCGGCGCCCGGCGTGGCGCACGCCCGGGTGGTCGGTATGCGCACCGGGCAGCAGCAAGCGCACATCGACACCACGGTGCGCGGCCGCGCGCAGCGCCCGCCGCACCCGCCACGGGGGAATGAAATACGCGGTCGCAATCCACACGCGCTCGTTGGCGGCGCGAATGTGTTTCAGCAGCGCGCGCGTGATGTCGTGGCGCCGCGGCGCGTGCTGCACATCGACGCGCCCGCGCATGCCGGGCGCCAGCGGCGCCGGGACCGCGGCCGCCGGCAGCGACATCCCGCCGGCGCGGGCCCACACATCGGCAAATAAGGCGTGCCAATCGGCCACCACCGGACCGCGGATCGCCACCATGGTTTCGCGCCAACGGGCGTGCGGCTGCTCGGGCGGATCGAACGCGTCGGTAATGCCGGCGCCGCCGGCGAAGGCGAGGACATCGTCAACCAACAGCAGCTTGCGATGATCGCGCGCGAGATTGTGCACGCCCTTCGTCGCCCGCAGCGGATTGTAAAACCGCAGCTCGACGCCGGCGGCGGTCAGGCGCTCGCGGTCCGCCGTCGTCAGGCCGAGCGCGCCGAACGCGTCCAACAACACCTTGACCGCGCTACCGCGCGCGGCGGCGGCGGTTAAGGCGGCGATGAAGCGATCGGCCACGGTGCCCGACTCGGCCAGGTACATTTCGAGGAAAACGAATCGCCGGGCAGCACCAATCGCATCAAGCATCGCCGGGTAGAAGCTCGCCCCGTCGATTAATAGCTCAAAGCGATTGCCGTCCCGCCAGTCGAAACGATGGGTCCTGAGCGCTCGCATGGTGTCACTCTACCCGGAACAGCGGCCACAAACACGAACGGATGTGAGGGGAATCCCTTAAGGCGGCCGGACGCTGCTGGTGTATGCTAGATTGAAATCGAATACCGCCAATTCCGCGCCGATGCTACCCCGATTCCATTCGCCACGCCGGCACGTCTTTCTCTGCGTCGTGTCATGAACCCGTTGCCGGAAGCCCTGGTCGTGGTGAGCGATAGCTGTCCGTTCTGCCCAACGGTGCTCGCGGGTTTGACCGACCTAATGAAGTCCGGACACCTCGCGCGCCTGGAAGTGGTGAACATCGAGCATCATCCGGAAGCGGTGGCCGCGCTCGGCGTGCGCACGGTGCCGTGGGTGCGCCTCGGTCCGTTCGAGCTGGACGGCCTGCGCTCACCCGCGGAGCTGAAGGTATGGGCCGACCGCGCCGGCACCAAGGCAGGGATGGCCGCCTATGTCGCCGAGTTGCTTGCCACCGGCGGCTTGAACAAGCTGGTCGAGCTGTGCCGGCGCGATGCGCGTTACCTGGACGCGATTCCACTGCTCATCGGCGATGTCGAAACCGATCTGCACGTGCGCCTTGGCATCGGCGCGTTGTTCGAGGAGCTGCAGGGACAACCAATGCTGGCACGCCTGGTCGATGCGCTCGGCGTGCTCACGACCGTGGCCGAAGCGCGCACCCGCAGCGACGCGTGTCACTACCTGGCGCTAACCGGCGACCGGCGTGCGATCCCCTACCTCGAACCGCTGCTCAACGACAGCGATTCCCTGGTGCGCGAGGTTGCGCACGAAGCGTTCGCAAGCTTCGGCCCGACGCGTCGCTAAACTAAACGACGACCGCCACCTCGACGTCGCCCTGCTTGCGCAGGATGTTAACGCCACCGTCGCGCGCGTCTTTCACTCCTTGCCGAGCAATCCGTGTTCGGTCCGACAATCGGATCGCCCCCAGGGTTCGGAGCCCGCAAGAACAACGCGGGAAGCTCGCCCGAAACGGTTGGCCCCGGATTGTTCCGGGACGACACCGAAGGTTAAGCTCGCGTTTATGCCGCATGTCGCCTACCACGCAAGGGTTTTGATATTGCTCGCCGTCGCCGCCGCGCTCGGCGGTTGCGCGACGGTGCCCGAGACCGGGCGCTCGCAATTGATTCTGGTGAGCTCGTCCGACGTGATGCGGTTGAGTCTGAGCGAGTTCGACAAAATCAAACGCGCGACGCCGATCTCGAACGATGCCGCGCAAAAGGCGCTGGTCGAGCGCGTCGGGCGCCGCATCGCCGCCGTCGCCCCGTTGCCGAACGCCAAATGGGAGTTCGTGCTGTTCGACAAACCGGACGTGCAGAACGCGTTCGCGCTTCCGGGCGGCAAGGTCGGCGTCTACAGCGGATTGCTTCAGGTCACGCAGAACGAGGCCGGGTTGGCGACGGTGTTGGCGCACGAAGTAGCACATGCGGTCGCGCGCCACGGCGAAGAGCGCATCTCGCAGGGCCTGGTGGTGCAGCTCGGCGGCCAAGCACTCGAGGCGGCGATGAAATCCAAACCGGAGGCGACGCAGGCGCTGGCGCAAGCCGCGTTCGGGCTCGGGGGCAACGTCGCCTACGTGCTGCCGCATTCGCGCGCACAGGAATCGGAGGCCGACCGCATCGGCTTGACGTACATGGCCCGCGCCGGCTACGACCCGCGCGAGGCGGTGGCGTTCTGGAAGCGCTTCGGCGGCGAAAAAGAAAAGCGCGGCGGCAAAGCGGTCGAGCTGCTCAGCACGCACCCGCTGGACGAAAAGCGGATCGCACAGTTGGAATCGCTCATGCCGCAGGCGGTCGCCGAGTATCAAAAGGCGAAGCCGTGATTATAAAAAACATCTCTCGCTTGGCGCTCTGGAATGGAACGCAGAGCGCGCGGAGACGCGGAGAGCGCAGAGAACGGTAGTTTATAAAACACCCCTTTTTTTCTCCGCGTCCTCTGCGTCTCGGCGTCCTCGGCGTTTCCTTCCAGAGTGTTGATAGAGGGGCGCGGGTGGTTTTCTGAGACCGGTTCTAGAAATTAGAACTCGTCCTTGTCCTTCTTCTTCGCCTTGCGCACTTGATGCTCGATCGGCGGCAGCGAACGTATATACGCCGCAATCGCACGCAGATCGGCCGGCGTCAGATAGCGCAGCCCATTGTCGATGACCTCCGCCATTAGATCCCCGGCCGAATCGCCGTCGGGCGTGAGGCCGATCTCGAGATAATACGCGATCTCACTCTCGCTCCAGCGGCCGATGCCGGTGGCGCGATCGGGTGTGATATTGGGCACCACGGTGTCGTCCGGGCCCTCGCGGGTGCCCGCATAGTACAGCTCGTCCACGAACCCGCCGAAGCGATCGCGCGGCGTGTGGCATTCGCCGCAATGCGCCGCCGCGGTCGCGAGATAGGCGCCGCGATTGACGACATTCGACTTTTTCGGATCGGGCACGAATGCGCCGGGCACGAAATAGCGTCGCTTCCACCAGCCGAGCGCGGAGCGCGCGCGCGCGTACCAAACGACCTGGTGCGGCCGATTGGGTCGGGCAACCGGCGGCCGCGAGCGCAGATACGCCCACAGCGCGCGCATATCCGCGTCCGTCAGGCGCGTGTACGAGGTGTAGGGAAACGCCGGGTAGTAATGCTGGCCCTTGGGATTCACGCCCTCGCGCAAGGCACGCAGAAAATCCGCTTCGGACCACTTGCCGATGCCATGTTCGGGATCGGGCGTGATGTTGGGGCCGTAAAAAACGCCGAACGGCGTGCGCAACTCAACGCCGCCGGCGTTCTCTTCGCCGTCGGCTTTTTCGTTAGTATGGCAACTGGCGCAACCGCCGGCGCGATAGAGATAGGCCCCGCGGCTGATCGGCGCTGTCTCCGTCGCCGGCGGTCCGGCGGCCCAGACCGGGGCCGTCACGATGCAGGCGATCAAAAACCCGTGGCGCACGCCGGCGGCCTAGGTCGGCGACAGAAGCGTTATCCCGCCGCACACCGGTACTAATTTTGTTCTTTGCGGAAATCCTTGTGGCATGCCTTGCAACTGTCGGCCAGCTCCTTAAAGCGCGCCCCCATTTGCGGGTCCTTGGCGGCAACCGCCTTGGCGAACGCGGCCGCCTTGGTCTCGCCGTCCTTCGCCAGCTTCTCGAAGCGCGCGCGATTCGTCCACACCGCGTCGAGCGCCTCGGTATCGGTGCCGAAGTCGGATCCGGGCGGAAACAACGCCGCGATATTTTTGCTGCCGGCGGCCACCGCATTGGCATGATCGGCCAGGCGCGGACCGAAATTCACTTTCTTCTGAATGATCGCGCCGGCGGCCGACAGATTGGCGCCGTTGGACTTCATGACGTTCTGCCGATACTTGATGATGTCTTCGGGATCGTCCGCGGCCAGTCCAGGAACAGCGGTCAACAAAAATATGGCGGCGGCGAACGCAGCGTGCGGGCCGAGTGGTTGGTTTTTCATATTGTCTCCTGGTTGAAGAAAGTCCCATCGTGCAATCGTCGGGCCGCCCATTCTTGAACGTCAATAAGACGTTGGCAAGCATGCTGTTACTCCGCATGCGGCCACGCGGCCTTGAGCAACCCGACGACGGTCTTGGCGTCGGTGATATCGCCACTCATGACCCGCGCAACCGCATCAACCAACGGCAGCCAGTGCACCTCGAATACCTCGTGGCGCTCGGCGCGCGCCGGCACGTGCGCAAGATCCTGCGCCATATAAAGGTGCACTACCTCGGTAAACACACCCGGCGAACTCAATATTCCACCGAGCGACCGCCAACGGCGCGCAATGAGCCCCGCCTCCTCCTCCAACTCGCGCGCTGCCGTGCGCTGCGGGTCCTCGCCCGCGTCGCGCTTGCCCGCCGGCAATTCCCACACCCAGCCACCGGCCGCATGCCGATATTGCCGGAGCAGACACACGCGCCCCGCGTCATCGAGCGCCACCGCCGCCGCGCCACCTGGGTGATGCACGATCTCAAGCTCCGGCCGCGTGCCGTTCGGCAGCGTCGGCGTTTCGAGCGTAAGCTCGATGATGCGACCGCGGTAGATCAGCTTCTTGTCCAAATTTCGTCCCCGTCGTTCTCGCTAGCGCATTATGCTCTTAAAATACGCGCGCATGCCCGACATCTTCCGTGTCTCCGCCCCGCTGGTGCTGCGCCACGACGGCAGCGAGCGCGTCATCGCCGCCCACTTTCCGCATCCGAAGGGGCTCCTATGTTTCGACCTTTATTGGGACCAGGGAGTGCCTGAACGAACAATTCATTTGATCGAAGGCAACATCACCGGCGACGGACCATGGCGCGTGGGCGACGCGGTCATCCGCGTGCTCGGTTGCCACGGCACCGATCCGGCGTTGGCGGCGCAATATGCCGCATGGCAGGAATATCTGCAGCGCGTCTCGGACTATCCGCCGCCGCCGTTGATGGCGGCGATTGCGAGGCGGTTTGGGGCGGTTGTTTAGCGTTCCTGTTCCTAGGTTCACTGTCAGTCGAGCGCCTTCGGCGCCGTCGAGTTGTAATAAATGTATTAAGCGGGCGCTCCGCCCCTGCACCCCGGGTCCCTTTCTTTGCTCGTGCAAAGAAAGGGACGAAAGAAAGCACGCCCCACCGATGGCGCGACTGCCCCCTCGCGCTCACTGCCTCGCGTTGTGAGGTTCTCACAGCGCACATCCATGTGCGCCGTGAGAACCGGCGCGATCCCTCGCGCCGCCCGTTGGGCTCATAACGCTCTGAGCGCTCGGCGAGGGCGCGCCATAGAGGGGACCCAACAGCACCCACGATTGGCTGTCATTGCGAGGAGCCGGAGGCGACGAAGCAATCTCGT
>JBKHXU010000217.1:0-14280 GCA_046565865.1 Gammaproteobacteria bacterium
ACCAGCGGCGAGCACCGCTCGACGTAAGGCGATAGCGGCGTCCTTGATCGTCGCACACGACGAGCGCATGCAGCTCGCGGCGCTTGATCGCCTTCCATGCCGGCTCGATCCAATCGCGCTCGAGCGATTCGACGAATGTGCGCCAGACGTCGTACTGATGGTATTGCACCGCCGCGCGCGCCTGGTCCAGCACCAACAGGTGCGCGCCGCTCGGCGTCGCCAAACGCGCCCACGCGGCGAAGTCGGGCGGTCGATCGCGGCTGGTCACGCCGGCGAGACGCGCCAGCGCGAGGCTCACCGGTTCCTGACTGTAGACGTGGGTCCACGGTACCGGCTTCATTGCCGGCAAACGGCCGCCGCCCCAGAACCAGAGACTATTCACCGGCAACTGACCGCGCGCCTCGCGCGCAGCGTTGGCCGCGGCGGTGTGCAGCAGGATTTGCACCTCGTTCAGCACCGTGTGCCACGGGCGCCCGTCCTTGCCGCGCGGTAGATACGGGTGGATGTCATGCCCCACCACGTCGCCGAGCGGTGTCGTTTGCAGCCGCGGCGCACGCGACGGCTTGAGGTACCACCGCCCCGGGCGCGCGGCCTTGAGTACCCAGCCGTCGGCGCTGAACGTTTGCAGGATCTCCGCGACCAACTGATCGGCCTCAGCCTGCGTCACCTGCAACAGCTCGTTGTCGCTCAGCAGCAGCCGGTCGCGATCGGGCTGTAGGTACACCGGGTCGGCGCGCAGCCACCAGCCCTTGTCAATCACGCCCATATCGAGGACGCGCGTGACGGCGGCAACGGGCAAATCGGCATCCTCGGCCGCCGTCAGGCCGAACAAGGCGAACAACACCGCTTCGAGCCCTGATACCGAGATCGACTCGCGGTCGGCGCGCGCAAGCACGGTTGCCAGTGTCGGCACTTCGACGGGCGTGGCGGCGGTCTCGGTGCGCGGACCCCAAAGGCCGGGGACGACCAAGGTAAGTTGGCGATCGTAGGGGGTGGGCACGGGATGGCGCCTGGTAAGTTCGAGTTCGCGGAATCTATCTACGACGCGTTGTGGCGGATCGCGTCTCGTTGCTTAGCCAGTATCGCAGCATTTTTGCTCAATTCGCTGTTTCAGCGCTGAGAAATCGCACGGGCCCTGCGCTGGGCGGGCGTTCTATCCCGTTAATTGCCAGCTGGCCTAAGTCTTGCACATTTCTGGCTAACTTATTCATTTTCCATAAGGAAGCCATTTCGTGGAGCAACCGGCGCCACCCGTCGTTCCCGCGCCAGATCTTAGTGCCCAGCCGGTTTCCGGCCGCGCATCGCCCGGCTTCGCCGCCGGACTCAGCGCCTATAAGGCTTGGCGCGATGGCATCGCGCGGGCGATGGCCGACTATCAGACCTGGACCGAACAGCAGGGCGCGACCGAGGGTGAGCGCGACCTGCGGGTCTACGAGCTGATCGAAAGCCTCAACACCGACAAAGTGGTGGTGGCGCTCGTCGGCGAGTTTTCGCGCGGCAAGACCGAGTTGTTGAACGCCCTGTTCTTCTCCGAATTCAAGCAACGCCTGCTGCCCTCTACCGCCGGCCGCACCACCATGTGCCCGACCGAGCTGCGTTACGATGCCAACGAACCGGCATGCATCAAGCTGCTGCCGATCGAGACGCGCAAGACCGCCGTCAGCATCGCCGAATACCGTCATACGCCGGTGCATTGGACCAAGCTGCATATTCTAAAGCCCAACTCGGCCGAGGAAGTGCGCGAGACGTTCGCCGAAGTCACGCGGACAAAAAAGGTGCACCCACAGGAGGCGAAGGAGCTTGGGCTCTACAAGCCCGATCCGAACGCCCCCGCCCCACTCACGGTCGAGGTGCCGGTGTGGCGTCACGCGATCCTGAATTTTCCGCACCCGCTGTTGCAGCAAGGTCTCGTTGTCCTCGATACGCCGGGGTTGAATGCGCTGGGCGCCGAGCCGGAGCTGACGTTTAGGATCTTGCCGGAAGCGCACGCGGTCGTGTTTCTACTGGCGGCCGACACCGGCGTCACGCGCACCGATCTCGATATCTGGCGTACCCACCTGCATAGCGCCCGTGGCATCGACAACCGCGGCCGGGTTGTGGTGCTCAACAAAATCGACATCCTGTGGGACGAGCTGCAAGACGACGCGCGCGTCGTCGAAACGATCGCCAAACAGGTACAAGAGGTGGCGCGCATCCTGACCGTGCCGGAGCAGGACATCTACCCGCTGTCGGCGCAAAAGGCGCTGGCCGCGCGCGTCAAGGCCGACGGGCCGTTGCTGCGCCGCAGCCGTCTGTTCGCGCTCGAACAGCGTATCGCGCGCGACATCATCCCCGCCAAGTACGATCTGATTCGGAGCAAGATCGTGCACGAGATCGCCGCGCGCGTGAACGACAGCCGCGCCGTGGTGCGCGCACGGGTCGATGCGCTCGACAAGCAGCTCGCCGAGCTCAAGTCGCTGGACGGCCGCAATAGCGACACCATCCAGAAAATGGTGCAGAAGGTCCAAGCCGAAAAGCACCAATATGACATCGAGCTGCAGGGTTTCGAAATGACGCGCAGCGCGCTCACCGTGCGCGCCAAGGCGTTGCTCGAGCCGCTGAGCCTTGCAAGCGTCGATGCATTGATCGCCGCGACGCGCGAAAAGTTAAGCGATACCTGGACCACGCGCGGCTTGCAGCGCGGCATGAAGACCTTCTTCGAGGGTGCGAGCGAACGCATGGCCGAAGTCGAACGGCGCGCGGCCGTGATTCAACGCGAGGTGCAGGCGCTGTACGAGCGCCTGCACCGGCAGTACGGGTTCGCGCGTCTGACCGCCGCGACGCTGCCGCTGACGCCTTATCTGCAGGAGTTCAAGCAGCTGGCGGTGCGAGCCGAGGCGTTTCGCACCAGCCCGGTGACGTTGATCACGGAGCAGCACTTCATTGTGCGTAAATTCTTTGTCACGCTCGTGGCGCGGGCGCGGTTTTTGTTCGAGGAGTCGAACAAGGGCGCCAAGGCCTGGTTTCAAACGCTCATCGCGCCAACGCTCACGCAGTTGCGCGATCACCGGGCACGCATCGAGGCGCAGTTAGCGGCGCTCGGCAAGATCCACAAAAACGCCAATGCGTTGAGCGAGCAGATCGCGATGTTGAGCGCCGCGCGCGACGATCTCGGAAAACAGGCGGCGATGTTGGAGGATGTGTTGACGCGCATCGAGCAGCGCGTGTTCTAGCGACGTTTCGGTGTCAGCAGTAGCCGGTACGATCTGGTTCTTCCATCCCTTCGGCGGCACCGGCCCACTTCACCAGGCGCTCGGCCACATCGTCGAGCGCCACGATCTCGCATACGCCGCCTTCGCGCACCGCGCGCTCGGGCATTCCGTACACCAGACACGTGTCTTCGTTCTGCGCCAATGTATAGGCACCGCGCGTGCGCATCAGGCGCATGCCGCGTGCACCGTCGCTGCCCATACCGGTCAGGATAACGCCGGCCGCGGCGTCGCCGGCGGTGCGCGCGGCCGATTCGAACAGCACATCGACCGACGGGCGATGCAGATTCACCGCATCGCCGCCGTACACCTCGACCGCATATCCGTGCTTGGTACTTCGCACCGCCGTGTGCAACCCGCCGGGCGCTATTAACGCTACCCCCGGTTCGATGGCGTCACCATCGCGCGCTTCGCGCACGGTGAGCGCGCATTTGTCGTTCAGACGCTCCGCGAAATAGCCCGTGAAGCGCGGCGGCATGTGTTGCACGATAACGATACCCGGCATGGTCGGCGGCAAGCGCCGTAGTATTTCGCTTAGCGCCTGGGTCCCTCCGGCCGACGCACCCATGACGATCAGGCCGTGACCCGCGCGCGCCGTCATCCGCGGCGCCGCGACCTGCGCGGGCGCGGGCGTACTCGTCAGCGGCCGCAGGCGCGCGTGCGCTGCCGCGCGCACCTTTTGGCACAGCTCGGCGCCGATATCGGTCATCCGTTCGCGCAGGTTAGTCTGCGGTTTTTCCACCACGTCCACGGCGCCGAGATCGAGCGCCCGCAGCGTGGTGGTGGCGCCGCTACGGGTAAACGACGACACCATCACCACCGGCATTGGTCGCAGTCGCATCAAGTTCTCCAAAAACTTGAGCCCGTCCATGCCCGGCATTTCGATGTCCAGTGTCAGCACGTCCGGGTTGAGGCGTTTTATCTTGTCGCGCGCAATGAACGGGTCCGGCGCCGTCCCCACCACCTCGATCGCGGGATCGGTCGCCAACAACGCCGGCAACAGTTGCCGCATCAGCGCCGAATCGTCGACCACGAGTACGCGCACGCGCGGCGTATCGCTCATGGTCCTGCCCCGGCGATGTCAAAACAGTTCCACATCGCCATCGGTCTTCTGTTTCTTGAGGCTGATGAGGTACACCATTTCCTCCTGCGCCGTGCGCTCGGCGTCGTTGCTGCCAAGATATTTCACGAACACGCGGCTCGAGTGTGTGTGAAACAGCACGCGTCGCGGCAGATAGCCGCCGACGTCTTCCTTAACGATCGGAATTTGCTCGGCGTCGAGAAACCGGCGCGCGAACTGGATGTTGCGCTGCGGCACCCCGTCCAAGCTCTCGCGCAACTTCAGCACATGGCCGCCGCCGAATACCTTGGCCTGAAACCGCTTGCGATGACCGCCGAGCTTCATCAGGTTGCCGATCAGCAACTCCATCGCATACACGCCGTAACGCGTACTGTTGGGGTTTCCCGGGTCGATACCCTCCGGCAGCATGAAGTGGTTCATGCCGCCGATGCCGGCGACGGGGTCGTACAGGCACGCGGCAATGCAGGAACCGAGCACCGTATCCAGCACCGTCGGTGAATTGCTCGAATGCAGCCCGCCGATGTGAATCGTGACCCGCGGGATGTCGCTCGGCCGTGCGGTTTCTTGCGTATGTTTAGCGCGACGTTTCATGGCTGCCCGTATATTGGTAGATGCTCTGACCCACGTGCCGCAGACCCATGCCCGGATCGTGCACCGATTCCGAGTGACCGAGGATCAAATAGCCGTCGGGGCGCAGCAGGCGTGTGAAGCGTGCGATCAGCCGCTGCTGTGTCGCGCGGTCGAAGTAGATGATGACGTTGCGGCAAAAGATGGCGTCGAACGGTCCATGTACCGGCCACGGGTTGTCCATCAAGTTGAGATAACGAAATCGGATAAGATCCTGCAAGTCCGGCTTCGCCTTCACGTAACCGGCGTTGGCGCCCTGACCGCGCATAAAGAACCGATGCAGTAGTTCCGGCGGCACGCGCGATGCCTGGTCGAGCGTGTACACGCCCCGGGCGGCGTGTTCGAGCACGCGGGTGTCGATGTCGGTAGCGAGTATACGGATGTCGCCGTAGCTCTCGGTCGGAAACGCGGCGCGCACCGTCATCGCCAACGTATACGCTTCCTCCCCGGTGGCGGTGCCGGCGCTCCATAGCCGCATATGCACCGGGCGCTGCTGGCGCACGCGCGGGAACAGGTGCGCCTCGAGAAAACGGAAGTGGTGCGACTCGCGATAGAAATCGGTCTTGTTCGTGGTGATGGCGTTGATCATCTCCACGAGCTCGGCGCCGCTCGGATCGCGCTCGGTCAGCAGATGATAGTAATCGGCGAAGCGGTCGAAACCGTAGTGGCGCAGCCGTTTACCGAGGCGCGAGCACAGTAGCGCGCGCTTGTGCTCCGACAGCGCGATGCCGGTATGCGCGTGAATCAGATCGCGCAGCCAGCGGAACTCGCTGTCGGAAATGCGAACCATCCCGTCCGGGCTCGGCGATTCCACCTGCCCTGCACGCACCGTCGACACGCTGGACTCCTGTAACGCGCGGACGCGTCGTTAAAACTCGGTCCAGTCCTCGCCCGCGCGGCCGCCGGCCGAGCGCTTGGGACGCAATACCTGCACATTCGCCGCTGTGGCCGCGGACTCCACCTTGCTCGGGCCGGTATGTGCTTTGGCCATCGCACCTTCGCGCGGCGCCGGTTCGCGTGTCGTCGCCGCCTGCCGGAGTCGGAAATGCGATACCAGCTCGCGCAGATGATCTGCCTGCACCGCCAGCGATTGACTGGTCCCCGACAGCTCCTCGACCTGGGCGGCGTTGGACTGGGTCACGCTATCCATCTGCACGATGGCGCGATTGACCTGCTCGATGCCCGACGCCTGTTCCTGGCTCGAGGCGTTGATCTCCGAGATCAGCTCGGCCACATGCTTCACCTTGCCGACGATGCCTTCGAGCTTGCTGGTGGTGATCCCGACCAGATGTGCGCCGTCGCCGGCCTTCTCCACCGAGTCGTTGATCAGCGCCTTGATCTCCTTCGCCGCCTGCGCGCTGCGTTGCGCGAGGTTGCGCACCTCGGCCGCCACCACCGCGAAACCGCGGCCGTGCTCGCCGGCGCGCGCCGCCTCGACCGCGGCGTTCAGCGCCAGCAGATTGGTCTGGAACGCGATTTCGTTGATAACCCCGATGATGTCGGCAATCTTGTTGCTGCTGTTGTTGATCAAATCCATCGAACGTTGCAGCGACGTCGCCATCACCACGCTCTCGTTCGCCGCCTCCGCCGCCTCCGCCGCGAGCTTGTCGACCTGTACCGCGTTGTCAGCGTTGTGCTTCACGGTGCTCGTCATCTCTTCCATCGACGCGGCCGTCTCTTCGAGCGAACTCGCCTGTTCCTGGGCCGACGACGACAGTTGTTCGGTCGCGCTGGAAAGCTCCTGCGAGCCGAGCGTGATGGCCTCGGCCGCCTGCGCCACGCGCCCGACGCTGTTATTGAGCCGATCGGCCAATATGTTGAGCACAGCGACGGCCTCGGCGATCTCGTCGCGCCGATGCGCGTCGGACAGCGATACACCCAGGTTGCCGCTGGCCATCTCGTGCATGGCCTCGACCAACCGGTTAAGCGGTTTCAGCACCGCGTGCTCCATGAAGAAATGCAAGCCGACGGTAATCAGCAACGCCGCGACGATGAGCCCGACGAACATCATCTGATCGCGTCGATGCATGTTGCGCGCGTCCTGCTGGATCTGCTGATAATTTTGTGCCACCGCCGTCAACGCGCTGCCACCGCTCTTACTCGCCAATGCACTTGCCGTCTCGTACCCGGCGTCGATAAGCTTTACGAACTGCGATTGCTTGTAAAGATTGAGCGCTTGCACGGTGATGAACGCGGCGCATATCACGACCAGCGACAGCAGCACCTTCATGCGCAGACTCATACCTCTTGCCTTCAACGTATTCATCACGCACCTCCTGTTACGGGCTCGTCGATCATTGCCGGCGACTCGCCCGTGGTCGTCGGAAATTCGTTGCCGATCATCTTGTCGATATCGATCAGGATGAGCAGTTTGTTGTCCACCTGTGCCAGCCCCTGGATGAACTGGCGATTGGATTGGCCCTCGAATTCGGGCGCGGCGCAGCGCTGCTTGCTGCTGACGTCGATGACGTCGCTGACCGAGTCGACCACCAAACCGACGAGGCGGCCACCGACGTTGACGACCACGATCGCGGTCACCGGCGTGTAGTCGATCTCCGGCAGATTGAAACGCAGCCGCAGATCGATGATAGGCACGATGAGCCCGCGCAGATTGAGTACGCCGCGCACATATGCCGGGCTGTTCGGGATCGGCGTCACCTTTTCCCAACCCTTGATCTCCTGCACCTTGAGCGCGACGATGGCGTATTCCTCGCCGGCCAGGGTGAAGGTCAAAAATTGTTCGTCGCCGACCGCCGGCTCATGCTCGTGATAGACGCTGCGCGCTGTGTTCATCGCATTCGCTCCCGATATTCATCGTTGACAAGGCCCGACCGCATCATTGCGGCACCCGTATATCGTTGCGCGCGACCGTTACCGTGGGTTCGCCGCGAAAACCGGCAACCTCGCTCGATACGTGCGCCAGACGAATCAGGCCGGACACGTCCAGAATCATCGCCACCGTGCCGTCGCCAAGGATCGTGGCCGCGGAGATACCTTCCACGCGGCGATAGTGCGCCTCGAGGTTCTTGATCACGACCTGCTGTTGCCCCAACAAATCGTCGACGTAGAGTCCCGCGCGCTTACCGTCGATCTCGATCACGACTACCGATCCCTGGCTCAGATCGGTCGATCGCGGCGCGATATGGAACACGTCGTAGAGACGGATCAGCGGCAGATACTCGTGCCGCAACGCGAACACCTCTGCGCCGCCGGCCAGGCGACTCACTTGGTCGGCGCGCAAGCGGATGGATTCGGCGATGTTCACCAGCGGCAAAATATAGACGTGGGCGCCGACTTGGACGCTCAGCCCGTCGAGAATCGCGAGTGTCAGCGGCAATCGCACGGTGAAGCGCACGCCCTGGCCCGGCGCCGATGCGACTTCGACCGCGCCGCCGAGACTGGCGATATTGCTGCGCACCACGTCCATGCCGACGCCGCGGCCGGACACGTCGCTGATGCTGTCGGCGGTCGAGAACCCGGGCAGGAAAATCAGCTCGCGGATCTGCGCCTCGGTCAGTGTGTCCCCGGATCGCACCAGCCCACGCTCGATGGCCTTGGCCAGAATTTTTTCGTGACGCAGGCCGTGGCCATCGTCCCCGATTTCGATGATGACGTTGCCGCCCTTTTGGTAGGCCTTGAGATAGATCACGCCGGTTTCGGGCTTGCCGGCGGCGCGGCGTTCGGCCGGCGTCTCCAGTCCGTGATCGAGGCAGTTGCGTACCAGGTGCAACAACGGGTCGCTGACGCGTTCGATGACGATCTTATCGAGCTCGGTGTGTTCGCCGCTGATGACAAGTTGTGCCTTCTTCCCCAGCTGCCGACCGACGTCGCGCACCAGGCGCGGAAATCGGTTGAACGCGAAGCTCAGTGGCAGCATGCGGATGCGCATGACGCTGTCGCGCAGTTCGCGCGTGTTGCGCTCAAGCTGCGCTAGGCCGGCGAACAGCCCCGGTAACATCTCCGGCGTGAAATTGCCCGCGATCTGGCTCAACATCGACTGCGTGATGACGAGCTCGCCGACCATGTTGATCAAGGCATCGACCTTCGGCGTCGCCACCCGAATCGACTGTTCCGCCCCATCGTCGTGCTTAGGCGATGTTGGCGCCGACACCGGGTTGGCGCGCGCGGAAATAGCCAGCGTGCAATCGTCCGTCACCCATGCGAACGCCTCCGCAACCGCCGCGTGCGGCACCGCTGCGTCGAGTTCGATGTGCCAACCGAGGTAACACGACTCCGGATGAAATTCGGTCCATGTCGGCAGGCGCGCGGCATCGACCGTGGCCCGCACCGCTCCCAGGCGCGCCAGCTCGTGCACAATGCGCAACGGGTCGTTACCGCTGGCGAAGAAATTGGGGTGCGGGCGGAACTCGATATGCCAACCGCCGTGGTGGGCGACGGCCGATGCCGCGCTCACCGACGATCCGGCGCGGCTTGCATCGATCTGTAGCCGCGCATTTAGTTCGGCACGCACGGGTGCGATCCGGTCGCTGTCCGGCTTGCGCTCGGCGCGCGCCGCGCTGATCAGCTCGCGTGCGGCGTCGACCGCGCGCAGCAGCAGACCGATATGCGCGGTATCCACCGCCCGGCGCCCGGCGCGGATGTCATCGAGTAGTGATTCGAGCACGTGCGCGAACTCCGCGACCGCGTTGAAACCGAACGTAGCGCTGCCGCCTTTGATCGAATGCACCGCGCGAAAGATGCGGTTCAGTTGCTCGGCGTCCGGTATAAACCCGGGCGTCTCCAGCCCCTGCTCGAGCTGCAGCAAGTCCGCCTCCATCCCCGCGAGCCCCTCGAGGCTCTCGTCGAAGAAGGTGTGGTGAAATTGGCGCAGGTCGATGGCCATGGTTAGCGCAGCACCTTTTGCACCACGTTCACCAGTTGTTCGGGATTGAACGGCTTGACGATCCAGCCGGTGGCGCCGGCGCTCTTGCCTTTGGCGCGCATGTCTTCCTGCGATTCGGTGGTGAGCATCAGGATCGGCGTGAAGCGATACTGGTCCAAAGCGCGCAGCGACTTGCACAACGCGATGCCGTCCATGTTCGGCATGTTGACGTCGCAGATCACCAGATCGAACTTGCGGTCGCGCGCCAACTTGAGCGCTTCCGCGCCATCAGGGGCTTGCTGTACCTCGTGGCCCACGCTGTTGAGCGTGAAGCTGATCATTTGCCGCATCGACGCGGTGTCGTCTACCGTCAATATCGTCGCCACGATTGCCTCCCCTAGAAAAGTTCGACCGTCGGCCCGCTGGTGGGCGTAC
Organism: Gammaproteobacteria bacterium; assembly: GCA_046565865.1. Taxonomy (GTDB): domain Bacteria; phylum Pseudomonadota; class Gammaproteobacteria; order Acidiferrobacterales; family Sulfurifustaceae; genus JBKHXU01. Next base: position 10,214 of record JBKHXU010000217.1, read on the forward strand.
CGACCGCGCGCAGCTTGCCCAGCGCGCCATCGCCCGCCGCGTCCGCGGCCGCTTTGTTGGGCTCGGACTCGCCGCTCGCCGCCGCGCGTGCCGCGGGTGCAGGCAGTAGGTCCTTGCTCACGTTCATCGTTTCTTGCATCAGGTGAAACAGACTGCGCCGCAGCTGATCCATCGGTTCCAGCATGCCGGTCAGCTTTTGGCTGGTGATGTCATGGAATTGCAGCGACATCACCACGTTGTGCACGTCTTGCGCGATTTCCTTGCTGATGGTGTTGATGCGCCCGACCGTCTCCGCGACCTCGCGGTTCTTTTCTTCCAGCGAGCGCGTCAGACTGATGACGTCGTCTTTGATCTTGAGCGCATGTTCCATGTCCGCCGCCGACAGCGTGCGCATGTCGCCGTAAGTCTTGTTCAAGCCGGCCTTCACCTCTTTCAGGTGCTGGCGGATACGATCGCTGAATTGATGCGAGCGCTGACTCAGGCGCCGCACTTCGTGCGCGACAACGGAAAAGCCGCGCCCGTGTTCGCCCACGCGCGCCGCTTCAATGTCGGCATTGAGCGCGAGCAAGCTCGTTTGGTCGGCGAGCTTTTCCACGTCGAGCAAAAAGCCGTCGATCGCCTGCGTCCGGCCCTGCACGCCGTCCAGTTCCTGCACCATGCGCACCGACAGGTCGGCGACGCGAACGACTTCGTCCGCCATCTTGGTGAGACGTTCGTCGGACACGCGGATGAAGTCTTTCAGCGATTGCGGCGACCCCTCGGCGGCGGCGCCTTGCGTGCCTTCGAGCAGCTCCATGGCCTGGCGCGCTTGCAGCGTGGCCTTGTTCATCACCGCCTGGAAGCTGTTCGAAATGGTATTGGTCGCCTGCTCGGTCTGCTGGATGACGACGTGAATCTGCTTGCGCAGCGTGAGTGCCGCCTCGCTGTAGCGATGTGCGACACCGACCCAGCGGCGCAACAAATCTTCGAGCCGATGCCGCTGCGTGTCGGTCGCCATTGACTGCAAAATCTGATCGACCGGCGGGATCTGATCGACGTCGGGCGAGGCCGGAAACAGCCGCTCGATGTCGTCGTCCATCGATGGCGTCGACGTCGACTCGGCGGCGGCCGGCAGCACCGGCGACGCACGCCGCAGTCGGATGCCGTAACCGCCCAACAGCACCACACCAATGGTCGTGACGCAGCCGCTGCCGATGGCGACCCACAGCGGCACGAACGGCACGGTCCACGCCCAGGCCGCGATGGCAGAGAGCATCGCCGCGAGCCACCAGCGAGAACTGGGAGTAGCGTTAAACATCGCGATCCGTTTCCAGACTGAGCAACGTTTCGAGCCCAAGCCGCGTCGCGCCTTCGTGTAGCGCCGCGCTGGTATTGATCCATCGTGGATTCAGCCCGCGCGCCTGCGCCGCTCGGTGAAACGCGAGCAGCAGCTGCAAGCCGGCCGTATCGATGCCGCTTAACTTCGCGGCATCGAGCACGATGGGTCGTTGCGGCGCCAGCGCCGCATCGAGGCGTCGTTGAACGTCGGCGACCTCACTGACGCCAAGGCGCCCAGTCAGCCGTACCTCGGTCCGGTCACCGACATGCGCTACGTGTACTAAGTCCAAGTGATTCACCCTTTTTGTCGTGTCCAGGGGCTAGCGCCCCCGCCGCTGCCGCATCGGCGCGCAGTCGGTGTTAAAGAAAAGCAATAGCTATGCCACCCAATTGCGCAGATTGGGCGACGGAGGAAACGAACGGTGGGCGGACAGACGGGGCGCGGGTGGGCGCCCGCGAGGCGCTTAAGTTACCGAAAGAAAACGATAAATTGCGCTAGCCGAGGCGGTCCAGAATCGCTTTTTGCACGGCGGCGCGCTCGGCCGGGATTTTGATCAGGGCGCCGGCGCATTCGCGGATGGCGATATCCGGGTCTTTCAAGCCGTGGCCCGTCAGCGTGCACACGACGCGGCTGCCCGCGCGGATCTTGCCCGACTTGATGTCGCGCACCGCGCCGGCTAGCGAAATGGCGGAGGCCGGCTCGCAGTAGACGCCTTCCTGCTGCGCCAACAATTTCTGCGCCGCGAGAATTTCGTCGTCGGTGCAGGCGGCAAACCACCCTTGCGACTCCTTTTGCGCCGCCAACGCCTTGTCCCACGACTGCGGGTGGCCGATGCGAATGGCGGTGGCGACGGTCTCCGGGTGATCGACCATTTTTCCGGAAATGAACGGGGCGGCGCCGGCGGCCTGGTAACCGACCATGATCGGCAGATTGTTCACGATGCCGTGCTCGGCGTATTCGCGGTAGCCCATCCAGTAGGCGCTGATGTTGCCGGCGTTGCCTACCGGCAGGCAGTGATAGTCCGGCGTGCCGTTCAGCTCTTCCACGATCTCAAACGCCGCCGTCTTCTGCCCTTGTAGGCGATACGGGTTGACCGAGTTGACCAAGGTCACCGGGGCGTCTTGCGAAATCTGTTTGACGAGCTGCATGCCGGCGTCGAAATTGCCCTCAATCTGCAGCACCACCGCCCCGTGGATCATCGCCTGCGCCAGCTTGCCGAGCGCGATCTTGCCGTCCGGGATGATGACGAAGCAGGTAATGCCCGCGCGCGCCGCATATGCGGCGGCCGAGGCCGAGGTGTTGCCGGTCGAGGCGCAGATGATGGCGCGCCCGCCCTCTTCCACGGCCTTGGTCACAGCCATGGTCATGCCGCGGTCCTTGAACGAGCCGGTCGGGTTCAGGCCTTCGTATTTCACGTAGATGTCGACGTCGCGGCCGAGATCGCGCGGGATGTTGTTCAGCCGTATCAGCGGCGTGTTGCCCTCGCCGAGACTGATGATGCGGGTATCGTCGCGCACCGGCAAACGGTCGCGGTAGCGGTCGATGAGACCGGTGTAGCGGGGACGAAACGTCATTAGCGCCAATCCGATTGCAGTGGTTCGAGACGGATTCGCGTCACCCGCCCCTGCACCGCCGGCAGCGCCTCGATGCGACCGATGGCGGTGTTCATATTTTGTTCGAGCACACGGTGCGTAAGGATGATAATGGGTACAGCGTTCGCGCCCTCGGCCGGCTCTTTTTGCAGCAGCGCCTCGATGCTGATGCCGAGATCGCCGAGGATACGGGTGATATCGGCCAGCACGCCGGGGCGATCGGCCGCGTGCATGCGCAGGTAGTACGAGGTCGCGACCTGCTCCATCGGCAGGATCGGCAGATCGACCAGCGCGTCCGGTTGGAACGCGAGGTGCGGCACGCGGTTGGTCGGATCGGTGGTCAAGGTGCGCACCACGTCAACGAGATCGGCCACGACGGCAGATGCGGTAGGATCGGCACCGGCACCGGCGCCGTAAAAAAGCGTGGGCCCGACCGCGTCACCCTTCACCAGCACGGCGTTCATCGCGCCATCGACGTTGGCGATCAGGCGTCGCTCCGGAATCAGCGTCGGATGCACGCGCAGCTCGATGCCGGTTTGCGCGCGGCGGGCGATGCCGAGCAGCTTGAGGCGATACCCCAACTCCTCGGCGTAGGCGACATCGGCGCGCGTGATATTGCGGATGCCTTCGACGTACGCGTCCTTGAACTTAAGCGGAATGCCAAACGCAATCGCGGCTAGGATCGTAAGCTTGTGAGCGGCATCGACGCCGTCGATATCGAAGCTCGGATCGGCCTCGGCGTAACCCAGGCGCTGCGCCTCCGCCAATACGTCGGCGAAGTCGGCGCCCTTGTCGCGCATCTCGGTCAGAATAAAATTGCTGGTGCCGTTGATGATGCCGGCAAGCCATTCGATGCGATTGGCGGTAAGGCCCTCGCGGATCGCCTTGATGATGGGGATACCGCCCGCCACCGCGGCCTCGAACGCGACCATGACGCCGCGCTCCTGCGCCGCGCGAAAAATTTCATTGCCGTGCAGTGCAATCAGCGCTTTGTTCGCGGTGACGACGTGCTTGCCGTGGGCGATGGCGTCGAGCACCAGCGTGCGCGCCGGCTCGTAACCGCCGATCAATTCGACCACGATCTCGATATTGGGATCGCGCACCACTTCCTCGGCGCGTCGAATCGCGATGTGTTGCGTGGCACAGGCGCGGGCCTT
>JBKHXU010000218.1:0-13522 GCA_046565865.1 Gammaproteobacteria bacterium
AGGCGAAGTCGCATAATCTGCTCGACAATTGAAGCATGCATAGGCCCGTCGCCAACGATCAGTAACCTCAAATCGGACATTTCGGCCGCCAGCCGCGCGAATGCTTCTACCAGGAACCGGTGCCCCTTCCAACTACGAAGTGTGGCGACAATGCCGACGAGGCGGTCGTCGACGTTCAGGCCCAGTACCCGGCGGGCATCCGCCTTACCACCGGGTTGGAACCGCATGCTATCGACCCCGGTCGGTACCGACGTCACGCGACCGGGCCGCAGCCGAAGATCGCGCACTAACTGTTCGCGCAGTCGCTCGCCCGTCGTCACCACGTGGCACGTGGCATGCGCATACAACCAACGCGTGGCAAAGTCCTGCGATACCGGCGCCGAGATGTGGCGCGTGCGCACCATCGGCGGCGGTCGATGCAGCAGCAGTCGCGCGGCGGCGACGAGCCATGTGTCCGTGGAGCTGTGCGTGTTGACGACGTCGGGCCGGGTCTGCGCCAGCGCCCGGCGTACCGCACGCAGTGCCCGCACGCCGCGGCGCGCGATGGGTAGTGCGCGGCTCGGGACGCCGCGTCGAATAGCGTCTTCGAGAATGTTGGAACCGGGTGCGGCCCAGATCTCGACGCGGTGCCCGCGCTTCAAGAACGCCTCGGCCTCGGTCAGCACGCGAATCTCCTGGCCGCCCCAACCCAGGGACGATTCGGTATGAACGATGTATAGCGGTGCGGATGACTCGGTCACGGCGCGGGGGTAAGCAGCGATTGATACAGCGCGCGCAGTGTAGCGCCCATTCGTTCGAGCGTCAGGGGCTCGACCGTCCGCCGCGCCGCCGCGCCCAGCCGTACGGCGGTTCCCGCCCCGGCCAACTCGCCCATGGCGGCGGCGATGGCGGCGGCATCGAGGGCATTGGTCACGAAGCCGTTTTCGCCTGCGCGAATCAGCTCGGCGGCGCCGCTTTTAGTGCTGGTGATGAGCGGCAGGCCGCACGCCATGGCTTCGAGCGCTGCGTTCGGGAACGGATCGTACAGGCTCGGCAGTACGAACCCGTCGGCGGCGCCGTAATACGGGCGCACATCGGGTTGGCGGCCGAGAAATTGCACGCGCGCGGCGATGCCGAGGGTGCGTGCCTGCTCGATGTACCGGGCGGCATGCTTATCGCGCCCGACCACTAATAGGTATGCGGCGGGCACGCGCGCCAATGCGCGCAGTGTCGCGCCGACGCCTTTGCGCTCGAAGCCGGAGCCGACTAAGACGAACAACGGGGCATCGTCCGGTACCCCGAGCTGCCTGCGCACCGCAGCGCACTGATCGCGCACACGCGGGTGGAAGTACTCGGTATCGACGCCACTATAGATAAGATGCAGCTTTTCCGGCGCGACGCCGTAGTGGCGTTGTATTTCCTCGCGCACCATCTGCGAATTGCAGATGATGGCGCGCAGTCGCGGGCTGGCGAACAGCGCCGCCTCGGCGCGCAACAAATAGCGATGGTACGGATTGAGCCACAACAACCGCCGCCGCAACGGTCCGAGCGCCTGTCTGCGTTGCAACAGCCACTCGCGGTGCACGCCGTCGCCGGCGCGATAGATATCGCAACAAGCGATGCGTTCGTGCGATTGCACCAGGTCAAAGTTCGTTTGCTGCAAGCGCCGGCACACGCAGCGGGCGAAGGCGCGCTCGCGCCACACGCGGCCGAGATGAAACGGGCGACAATAATCCACCGCGAACGGGCCGGCCGCCGGCCAGTCGCGCGCCAGAACGGTGATCTGCAACTCGGTGTCGCGCAACGCCGCGAGCGCGCGCGCGACGAAGCGCTCGGCGCCGCCGTCCTCCACGTATCGGCCGCGAATGAGCGCGAGCTTGACCGAGGTCATGCCGCTTGCGCGAGCGCGCGCACCGCGGTCAGCACTTGATCGACCGAGATATCGGTCAGGCAGTCGGACACCTTGCCGCCGCCACAACCGTCGAGCCCGCACGGGCGGCACGAGTAACCGAGCGTGATGACCTGTGCGCGCACCTGCCACGGGCCCCATTCGAGATCGCCGCTCGGACCGAACAGCACCACCACTGGCGTCTGCATCGCGGCGGCGATATGCATCGGCACCGAGTCGACGCCGACAAATACGCGCGCGCGCTGCGTGAGTGCGGCGAGCTGCTTCAATGACAACTTGCCCGACAGATCGACCACCGGCGCACGCGCCCCGCGCAACACGGCCTGCACGAAACCAAGCTCGTGCTCCGCGGGCGCGGCGGTGACGACGATGCGGTGCCCGCTTGCGTGCAGCGCATCGATGAGCGCCGCGTACTTATCGACCTCCCAGCATTTGAACAGCCAGCGCGAGGTCGGATGCAGGTGCACGAAACCGCGCGGCGTGAGCCCGTGTTCCGTGAGCAACGCATCGACACTGCGCTCGGCGTCGGCGCCCGGCAGCAGCAGCAAGCGCCGCTCTTCGGCCGATGGATAGATGCCGAGCCGACGCAGCGCATCGAGGTGAATCTCGACCCGGTGCCGCAGCCTGCCCGGAATCGGGTACACGTGCGTGAAGCTGCCATTCCAAAAGCGGCCGCGCTTGCCGGGGTAACGCTGAGCGACGCTGAAGCGCGGCGTGAGCCACTGCGCGAGCCAGGCGCCGCGATAACTTTCGGTGAGATGAATCAGAAGATCGTAGCGCCGTGCGCGCAGCTCGCGCAGCAAGCGCCACTCGTGCGCCAGCCGCGTCCACGGTGGTTCGCGCTTCCATGCCCGATCGATGGTGTAGACGTTCGTCAGCGCCGGGTGCCCGGTCAACATATCGCGCGTGTCGGCGTACACCAGCGCGTCGATCTGCGCCAGCGGCACCCGGTTCTTCAACACCTGGAACACGGGCGAGGTCAGCAGCACGTCGCCGTGATGGCGCAGCTTTACTACCAGGGCGCGGGTCACCTGGGACAAATTGATGGCGTCGTTCGGCGGCATGCTCATGCGGTCACTCGGTCGAGCGCCGATTGTACCCGGGCGACGTCGAGATCGCGCAGACAGCGCAGATGCCCGAGCGGACATTCGCGCTCGAAACACGGACTGCACGCGAGCTTGAGGTATGCGACCTCGGCCGATGGGCTCAACGGCGGTGTATGCGTAGGGTCGGACGAACCAAATACCGCAACCAGTGGCCGACCGAGCGCGGCGGCGACATGCATAAGGCCGGAGTCGTTGGTGACGATCGCGCGCGTGAGCGCCATGAGGTCGATCGCGTCCGCCAACGTCGTTCGGCCGGCAAGGTCGTGCGCGACGCCGCCGGCGGCGGCGTTGATGGCGCGCGTCACCGGGGCGTCGTTGCTCGAACCGAACAGCCATACGTCCCACCCGGCCGCGTGCCGGGTGCGTACTACTTCCGCGTAGTACGCCTCCGGCCAGCGCTTGGCCGGTCCATAGTCCGCGCCGGGGCAGACGCCCAGCACCGGGCGCGCGGGCGCCGCCAGGTCGAGGCGCGCGAGCGCGGCGCGGCCATTGGCCGCATCGGCGCGCAGTGCCGGCATCGGCGTTTCGCTCGGCAGCGGTTCGCCGGGTTCCAGCGCGAGCGCGAGAAACCGGTCGACCATGCGCCAGTGGGTTTGCTTGTTCAGTTGCCGCGCATCGTTGAGCAACCCGTAACGCAGTTCGCCGACATAGCCAGTACGTCGCGGTATGCGCGCCGCCCACGCCGGCAACGCCGACTTCCACGAATTCGGCAGCACGATCGCCTGCTGATAACGACTGCGCAGCGCGCGCCCCAGGCGCCAGCGCGCGCTTAAGCCCAACTCTCCGTGACCCAGCGCCAAGGGGATGGTGGCGCGCACCTCCGGCATGCGCTCAAGCAGCGGCTCGGTCCAGCCCGGCGCTACGACATCAATCGCGCGCGCGCCGCGTTGCCGCAGTAACCGGAACAGGCTCTGCGCCATGATCATGTCGCCCACCCAGGCGGGGCCGATGACGAGGACGTTCAATCGCGCTCGGACGGGAGCAACGGGGGGCGACCGGCCCGGTCCGTGGACACGACCGGGGACGGCGCGAGCGCTGACGGCGGCATGCGCGGCATTGTAGGGACGCGCAAAAGGCCGGCGCAACCCCGCACGCCGCCGGCCGGTCTGCCATACTCAGTTTCATAGCGACAAGCCCGGGGTTGACCGGGCGAAGGGAGCACGTGACCACCGCCGCCGCCACCCGCCCCGTCGGGGCCCCGCCCGCCGCCGCGGCCGCCGCCGCGCCGCGCGAGCTGCCGCTCGAATTTCGCGGCACGGCGCGCGCGTATTTCCGCGTGTGGGCCGTCAACCTGTGCCTGACGCTCATCACGCTTGGCGTGTATTCGGCCTGGGCCAAGGTGCGCAAGAAGCGCTACTTCTATTCGCACACGGTGCTCGACGGCACGCCGTTTCAGTACTTGGCCCAGCCGGTGCCGATCCTCAAAGGCCGAATCGTGGCCGTGGTGTTGTTCCTGATTTACTACGTCGCCAGCCATTTCTTCACCGTGCTGATGCCGTACGTCCTCGCTGCCGGCGGGGCACTGGCGCCGTGGGTGCTGGTACGGTCGGCCGCGTTCAACGCGCGCTACTCGGCGTATCGCAACATGACCTTCGCCTTCGACGCGGGTTATTGGGATGCGGTGAAGGCGATTTACGTCTGGGGTCTGGTGCCCGTCATCATCGTCGGCACGGCGTTCGAATGGTGGGGGCAGCCGGTCTACGCCGGTGCCGCGTTCGGCGTTTTCGGCCTGGCGTTCCCGTGGTGGTTGCGGCGCTTAAAGAATCTCATCGTCAGCCACACCGCGTTTGGCGGTCGCAACGGCACATTGAGCGTGACCGGCACACAGTTTTTCAAAGTGTATTTCCTGGCCGGCCTCGTCGTCGCGGGCGCAGCGATGCTCACCGGCTTCATCGTCGCCTTCGGCGTTGGGATTGGCGGCGCGAAGCATTCCCCGAACGCGGTCCTCGGCGGCCTGCTGCCGATCTACGTCGGCTACGTGTTCGCGTTCGCCTTCATCCAGGCGCGCATTTCCAATCTCGTCTGGAATCACACCGAGCTCGGGCCGCTGCGGTTTCAATCCACACTCAAAGCCACCGGCCTCGCCAAACTCTATATCACCAACGCGATCGCGATTCTCGTGTCGCTCGGACTACTGATTCCGTGGGCGGTGATACGCACGCTCAAGTACCGCGCCGACCACATGCAAGTGCGCGCCGAGGGCGATCTCAATGCGTTTCGCGGCGACGAGCACTCGGCGGTGCAGGCGACGGGCGCCGAGGTCGGCGAGTTCTTCGACATGGATCTATCGCTGTGAGCGCACCTGGTCACATCGACGGCCGCTACTACGACGGCCAGCGGCCGGTGGGCTCGGCGGCGACCTTGGTGCTGGGCGTGCGCGATGCGGCGTTGATCGGCGAGCGCGTCACCGGGCGCTATGCGGTCCGGGCCTTGCGCGTGTCGCCGCGCACGGGGGACGCCGATCGCTTCATCGCGTTTCCCAACGGCGGCCAACTGCAATGCGCGGATAGCCCGCTGCTCGATCGTCTACCGCACGAAGTCAGGTCGGAGGGCATCGTTGCGTGGCTCGAACGGCGCGTGGTGGTGGCGGTGGTCTGCATCGTATTCGTAATCGCGGCGCTCGGCGCCGGCTACCGCTACGGCCTGCCGCGCGCGGCCGATTACGCGGCCGCGCGCATCCCGATCGAGACCGAACAGACCCTCGGCAAGCAGGCGCTCGCCTGGCTCGACGAACACGAGTGGTTCTTGCCAACGGAAGTCGATGCGGAGGCCGAGACGCTGATTCGAGATCGCTTCGCGCGGCTGCACGCCGACCTGCCGCTCGCCGCGCACTACCGGCTCGAATTCCGCGACGCACCGAAGATCGGCGCCAACGCCTTCGCGCTCCCGGGCGGCACGATCGTCATCACCGATCAAATGATCGATGCCGCGGAATCGCTGGATGAGGTGCTGGCCGTGCTGGCGCACGAGATCGGCCACGTTGAGCGGCGCCATACGATGCGGCATCTATTGCGGGATTCGGCGACCGCGGCATTGGTCGCGACCGTCACCGGCGACGCCGCGTCACTCAGCGTGGCGGTGGCAACGATTCCGGCGCTGCTGGCGCGCGCGAAGTATTCACGCGATTTCGAGACCGAAGCGGATGATTTTGGTTTTGCGCTACTGCGGCGGCACGATATATCGCCCGCGGCGTTCGCGAGCCTGATGGAGCGGTTGTCGGAAAAGCACAAAGACGCGGAGCGTGCGATCGGCTTCATTTCCACGCACCCCCTGACCGCCGAGCGCATCGAGAAGGCGCGCGCGGCAGCGCCTTAAAGCTACTGCCATTCACCGCGCACCCCCACCCTAACCCTCCCCCGCAAAGATGGGGGAGGGAATGGGAGGGGGCATATATCAGACGCCTGCCTCTTTAAGGATATAAAGCGCGCCGCAGTACGGGCAACGCTCCTGGCCGCTCTTTTCGATCGGCAGGAATACGCGCGGATGCGAGTTCCACAGACTCATGCCCGGCATTGGGCACGACAGTGGTAAATCGGCGCGCGTGACGTCGTAGCGATTCTGGGCGTTCGGCTCGATCGGGCGCGCGCCGCCGGCGTGGGAAGTGCCGCGGTTCATGCGCGACTCCGTGCCTGCGCCGGGGCGTTTACCAGCGTCAGCCAGCTCGCGCGTTGCGCGCGCCGGCCGTGCACCACGTCGAAATAAAGCGATTGCAATTTTTCCGTGATCGGGCCGCGCGTGCCCTTGCCGATCGGGCGGCCGTCGAGCTCGCGGATCGGCGTGACCTCGGCCGCGGTGCCGGTGAAGAACGCCTCGTCGGCGATGTAGACCTCGTCGCGCGTGATGCGGCGCACTTGTACCTTGAGTCCAAGCTCTTCGGCCAGGCGCATCACCGTCTCGCGCGTGATGCCGTCGAGCGCGGACGTGAGATCGGGCGTGGCGAGCACGCCGTCGCGCACGATGAAAATATTCTCGCCGCTGCCTTCGGACACGTAGCCCTCGGTGTCGAGCAATAGCGCTTCGTCGCCGCCGTTACGCAGCGCTTCGTGCAGCGCCATCATCGAGTTGATGTAGTTGCCGTTGGCCTTGGCGCGGCACATGGTGACGTTTACGTGGTGGCGGTTGTACGACGACGTGCGCACGCGGATGCCGTTCTTGATGCCGTCTTCGCCCATGTACGCGCCCCACTTCCAGGCGCCGACGATGACGTGCACTTTGAGATTGTCGGCGCGCAGGCCCATGCCCTCGGCGCCGTAGAAGCACATCGGCCGGATGTAGGCGCTGGCGAGATTGTTTTCGCGCACGGTGGCGACCACCGCTTCGTTGATCGCCGCCTTGTCGTATGGGATGCGCATGCCGAGAATGTGCGCCGAGCGGAACAAGCGATCGGTGTGCTCAGGGAGACGGAACACCGCCGGACCCTGGCTGGTTTCGTACGCGCGTACGCCTTCGAACACGCCGAGGCCATAGTGCAATGTATGGGTCAACACGTGCGTGGTCGCCTCGCGCCACGGCACCAGTTTGCCGTCGTACCAAATAAAACCGTCGCGGTCCGCCATCGACATCGTCATGTCACTCCAGTTTCGATTGTTCGCTGCCACCACTGCGCCACACGCTCCGCCACTTCGGCGACCCCCGCGCGCGGGATGCGCGCGCCGCGTTCCATCAGCTTCAGCCGGTACTCGATGCCTAGGCAGCGGCGGTACGCGTCCGTCAGCGCATTGGCCACGTCAGTATCGATGGCACCGGCGCTGGCGAGCGATTGCAGTATGTGAATGTTATCCGTGTGGCGGGCGACGGCCGGATGCTGGTGCGCCCACCGCAGGACCCAGTATTGCACCATAAATTCGATATCGACGATACCGCCGCGGGAATGCTTCACGTCGAACATGTCGCCCGTATCGGCATGCTGCTGGCGCATGCGCTCGCGCATTTCACGCACCTCGGCGCGCAACGCCTCGGGATCGCGCGCGCGGGTCAGTACTTCCTGGCGAATGGCGTCGAACTGGGCGCGCAGATCGGCGGGGCCGGCGATGGCGCGCGAGCGCACCAAGGCCTGGTGCTCCCAGGTCCAGGCCTTGGTCGTTTGATAGGCACGGTAGGCCGACACGCTCGTTACCAACAAGCCGCTGCGGCCGCTCGGACGCAAGCGCATGTCGACCTCGTAGAGGATGCCGGCCGCGGTGCGCGCCGTCAGAAAATGGATCAGCCGCTGGCCGAGGCGCGCGAAGTAAAGCTCGTTCGGCAACGGGCGTGCGCCATCGGTTTGGCCGGCGCCGTCGTCGTAGATGAACACCATGTCGAGGTCGGAACCATAGCCGAGCTCGAAGCCGCCGAGCTTGCCGTAACCGATGACGACGAAGCCGGGAACGGCGCCCGCAGCAGTACGCGGCCGGCCATGACGCCGGATCAACTCGGCCTGCGCCAACTCGAGCGCAGCCGTGACCAGTACCTCGGCGAGTTGCGTTAGTTGACGACCGATCTCATCCGGTGAAAGTCCGGGCCCGAGATCGGTCGCGGCCACGCGCAGCATGTGACTGTTGCGAAACTCGCGCAGCGTGTTGAGCTGCGCCTCCAAATCGTCGACGCCGATGGAATCAAGGCGCGCACGCAACTCGGCCGCCAGCGTTTCGCGCGCGGGCAGCGCATAGAGCGCGCGCGGATCGAGCAATTCATCGAGCAGCGCCGGGTGCTGGCCGATCCAGGTCGCGAGGAAGGCGCTGGCCGATGCCAGATTGACCAGCTGCGTCAACGCCGTCGGATTCTCCGCCAGCAGCGCGAAGTACGCGGTGCGCCGGCCGATAGCCTCGAGCAACCGCACCATGCGCGCCAAGGTCGCCGCCGGCTCGCGCGCGCGGCCGCACTCGGCGATCACAAGCGGCATCAAGCGATCCAGGCGCGCGTGACCGTCGGTGGTTAGCGCGCGCAGCGCGGCGCTGGCACGTAGTCCAGCGAGCAGCGTCCATACCTCATCCGGTGCTGCGTAACCTGCTTGGCGCAGCAGTGGCGCCGCCGTGTCGCGATCGACTGCCGACCAGGCGTTTGCCGATGGGGCCGGGGCGGCGTCGGCGAGCAGCGCGTTGAACTGGGCATGGACATGCTTACGATGTGCGGCGAGCGCCGCGTCCAACTCGGCGACGTTGTGGAATCCGAGGCTCGCCGCGAGGCGCGCGCGCCCGATCTCATCCGTCGGTAGCGTGTGCGTCTGCTGGTCGGCAACCATCTGCAGACGATGCTCGGTGTTGCGCAAGAACGTGTACGCCGCGACCAGCGCCTGCACCGCGTCCGGTTGCAGTTGCCCGGCGCGCGCCAGGTCCGTCAATGTCGTGAGGGTTGAGCGCTGCTGCAACGCGGGATCGCGCCCGCCGCGGATAAGTTGCAGCGTCTGCGCGATGAATTCAATCTCGCGGATGCCGCCCGCGCCGAGCTTGATGTGATCGCTCATGCCCTTGCGCGCAACCTCGGCCGCCACCATCGCCTTCATCGAACGAATGGCGTCGAGCGTGCCGTAGTCCAAATAGCGGCGATACACGAACGGCTTGAGCCGCGCGAGCAGCGCCTCGCCGGCGGCGATGTCGCCGGCACAAGCGCGCGCCTTGATGAACGCATAGCGCTCCCACTCGCGGCCGTGCGTCTGGTAGTAGTGCTCCATGGCGTCGAACGAAACCGCGAGCGGCCCGCTGCTGCCGTGCGGGCGCAGGCGCATGTCGACGCGAAACGCGAAGCCGTCGGCGGTCGATTCGCTCAAGGCATTGATCAGCGACTGCCCCAGGCGCAAAAAGAATTCGTGATGGCTCAAGGCCCGCGCGCCGGCGATCTCGCCGTCGTCGGGATAACAAAAAATGAGATCGACATCCGAGGAAAAATTGAGCTCTTGCCCGCCGAGCTTGCCCAAGGCCAGCACCACGAGCCGCATCGGCGCGCCGTCCGCACCGCGCGGCGTGCCGTGTTGCGCGTAGGCACGCGCGGTCAGCAGCGCCAACGCCTGCTGCATCATGGCGTCGGCGAATCCGGAGAGCGTCGCCATGACTTCCGCCAGCGTCGCCCGACCGCCGAGATCGCGCCACGCGAGCCGCACCCACTCGCGCCGGCGCAGCGCGCGCAGCCGGCGCTTGAGTTCCGCATCATCGGTAACGTTAGCGAGCGCGCGCTCGACGCGCGCAGGAATGCCGGCCGGATCGTACGGCGCGTCGAGATCGCCGCTCGCCAACAGGTCCTGCGCGAGTTCGGGTTCGCGCTCGAGCGCCTGCGCCACGAAATCGCTCAAGCCGAGTACCCGCGGTAACAACGCGAGCCAGGGGTTCGTAGCGTGAACCGAAAGTCGCGGCGCGAGCGCCTGCCAGCGCGCCCGTGCCTGCGGCCGCAATGCGTCGGGCAGCGCGTCGAACTCGGAGTCGCGATTAGATCCTGTCATGCGTCTTTGCGGTTCTGTAATCTGATATTACGCTTCGACCTTAGAAAGCTCGGGCTTGATATGTCATTGCGAGGAGCGAAGCGACGAAGCAATCTCCTAAACTATGGTGCCAATCTCTAAGAGATTGCTTCGCTTCGCTCGCAATGACAGCGTTGTTGAATTAGTCGCAGTTCTCTAATCCATCGCCGGACACTCGCCATGAAACCGATCGTTCCATCCGACATCGATGCCTACTGCACGGCCTACTCGGCGCCGTCCTCGGCGTTGCTGCAAGAGCTATACGAACACACTAACAGAAACTGCGCCGATCCTCAGATGCTGATCGGGCCGCTGGAGGCGGCGCTGTTGCAAACACTGATCCGCGTGAGCGGCGCGCGGTGTGTGCTCGAGGTCGGGACGTTTACCGGTTATTCCGCGCTCGCCATGGCCGAGGCGCTGCCGGCCGACGGGCACGTGCTCACCTGCGAGATCGATGCCACACACGCAACGATCGCGCGCTCGTTCTTCGCGCGCAGCCCGGTCGGCGCGAAGATCGAGCTGCGGTTAGGGCCGGCGCTGGAGACGTTGCACGCGCTCCCGGCCGATGCCGCGTTCGATTTCGCGTTCGTCGATGCCGATAAAGAAAACTACCTCAACTACTACGACGCGCTATTGCCCCGGCTGAAACCAGGCGCTTTGCTGGTGGCCGACAACACGCTCTGGTCCGGGCGGGTGCTGGCGCCCAGTAAACCGACGGACCATGCGTTGGTCGCGTTCAATCGCCGCGTGCGCAACGACGCGCAGGTGGAAACGGTACTGTTGCCGGTGCGCGACGGCGTGACGCTCGTGCGCAAGAAGTGATTTCCCGCGCACACAATCCCATGTTTGGCCAGTGGCGCTGTGTGTAGACTGCGTCTAAACGCGAACGCCGCATAAGGAGAAGTACGCCATGGACCAGCCGTTTCTGACCGACATCAAAACTTTGCGCGAACGCGCGCGTCAGCATATCGAGCAGGGCGCGGTGACGCCGGGTTACAACGCCGATCGCGACACCGTCGTGAAGCTGTTGAACGAGGCGCTCGCCACCGAGATCGTCTGCACGCTCCGGTATCGGCGTCATCACTTCATGGCCTCGGGCATCAATGCCAGCGGCGTGGCGGCCGAATTTTTGGAGCATGCGAACGAGGAGCAGGCGCACGCCGACCAGATTGCCGGGCGCATCGTGCAGCTCGGCGGGGAACCGGATTTCTCGCCCGAGGGACTCGCCACCCGCAGCCACGCGGAGTACGTCGAAGGCGATTCGCTTGTCGAGATGATCAAGGAAGATCTGGTGGCGGAACGCATCGCCATCGACAGTTATCGGGAGATCATCACCTATCTCGGCGACCACGACCCGACCAGCCGGCGCATGATGGAGGAAATCCTCGCCGTGGAGGAAGAGCACGCCGACGACTTGGTGAATCTGCTGCACGAGATGGGCGGCGACCACGGCGGGCACTGATCGCCGACCACGTCATTTCCGTGGAAGTTCATAGACACCAAAAAAGAAAGGCCCCTAGCGGGGCCTTTCTCATTTCTACGCACCGTGTTTCCGCTACCGCGAAAAACGGGTGTGTTACTCCACGACAGTCTGGACGTGGGCAAACGGCGATTACATATCCATCCCGCCCATCCCGCCCATCCCGCCGCCGGCCGGCATCTTCTCCTCGTCCTTCGGCAGCTCCGCGACCATGGCCTCGGTCGTGATCATGAGGCCGGCGATCGACGCGGCGTTCTGCAGGGCGATGCGCTCGACCTTGGTCGGATCGAGGATGCCCATCTTCATCATGTCGCCGTACTCACCGTTGGCAGCGTTGTACCCATAGTTGGTGTCCTTCGCCTCGGCCACCTTGTGGTACACCACCGAGCCCTCGATACCGGCGTTCTCCACGATCTGGCGCAGCGGCTCCTGCATCGCGCGGGTGGCGATGGCGATGCCGACGTCTTGGTCGTGGTTGTCGCCCTTAAGACCCTTGATGGCGTTGACCGCGCGCACCAGCGCCACGCCGCCGCCCGGGACGATGCCTTCTTCCACCGCCGCGCGGGTCGCGTGCAACGCGTCTTCGACGCGCGCCTTCTTCTCCTTCATCTCGACTTCGGTCGCGGCGCCGACCTTGATCACCGCCACGCCGCCGGCGAGCTTGGCCACGCGCTCTTGCAGCTTCTCTTTATCGTAATCGGATGTCGCCTCTTCGATCTGGGCCCGGATCTGCTTGATGCGGCCCTCGATGTCGGCCTTCTTGCCGGCACCATCGATGATCGTGCTGTTCTCCTTGCTCACCTGCACGCGCTTGGCTTGGCCGAGCACATCGACCGTGGCGCTCTCGAGGCTCATGCCGACTTCCTCGGAGATCACGGTACCGGCGGTCAGCACGGCGATATCTTGCAGCATGGCCTTACGGCGATCGCCGAAGCCCGGCGCCTTCACCGCGCAGACCTTGAGGATGCCGCGGATATTGTTGACCACCAGGGTCGCCAACGCCTCGCCCTCGACGTCTTCGGCGATGATCAAGAGCGGACGGCCTTGCTTGGCGACGCCTTCCAGGATCGGCAGCATGTCGCGAATGTTGCTGATCTTCTTGTCGGTGATGAGGATGAGCGGGTTTTCCAGATCCGCGCTCATCGTGTCCTGCTTGTTGATGAAGTACGGCGAGAGATAGCCGCGGTCGAACTGCATGCCTTCCACGATCTCGAGCTCGTTCTCGAGACCGGAGCCCTCTTCCACCGTGATCACGCCTTCTTTACCGACCTTGGCCATGGCGTCGGCGATGATCTTGCCGATCGACTCGTCGGAGTTGGCCGAGATGGTGCCGACCTGGGCGATTTCCTTCGGATCGTTGCAGGGCTTCGAGATCTTCTTCAGCGCTTCGACCGCTGCGGTCACGGCCTTGTCGATACCGCGCTTCAAATCCATCGGGTTCATGCCCGCGGCCACGCTCTTCAAACCTTCGCGCAGCATCGCCTGGGCCAGCACGGTCGCGGTGGTGGTGCCGTCGCCGGCGACGTCGGAGGTCTTGCTCGCGACCTCCTTCACCATCTGCGCGCCCATGTTTTCGTATTTGTCTTTGAGTTCGATTCCCTTCGCGACCGATACGCCGT